>URVP01000018.1 GCA_900551345.1 uncultured Eubacteriales bacterium | reverse complement strand
GTATACTACATAAATAGATGGCAGGTATATCATAAAAATACACTTTACAGCTACAGATTGGAGGTAAGCACCGATGCCCAAGAGTGGACGGTTGCCGACAGCCATGTAACTGATAATTCCCAGGTTTCGGACAGATATTTCAAAACGGTTCCCGCAAGGTATGTAAAACTTTTTATTGATGATGCACAGCAAATCAGCGAAGTGTATGAGTTTTGCGTGGAGGCTGATAATTCTTCATTAGGAAACATTGATTGTAGCTTCTATACCGATACACACGGCATTGTTTTAAGTGAAGTTTCATATGACTTTTATGGGGGAGATACACTTCCCTGCTGGTGGGCAAGCGGTACTTATCCTGAATATATAGAAAATGCGTCTGAGGACGGAAACGGTTCAGTAATGCATTTTGACGGTGCGTCCTCAAGAATGATGGCTGTTCAGGGCTTTACCAATACTGCCGGATTTGATTATTTTGAATATAAGTATAAGAGTAACTATGATGTGACAGTTAACTTCTACCTTGATTATCGTGCCTCGGACAAAGAAACTTTGACTACCAATTCTTTTACTCTGCCCTCAACAAACGGAGAGTGGAGCATATTCAGAATTACGCCCCAACAGCTTATGCCTACAGAGGACGATTTGTGGGTGAAAAATGAACTGAGTACCGCCTGGAGCGTTGCAGGCAACAATTTTGAACCGATTTTGATTTCCAATATGAATACAAAAGGAGACGGCTGGGCTGATTTTGAATATTTTAAAGCAGTATGGACCATGCAGGGTAATTTTAGGTATGAAAGTATTCGTGTTCTTCAAAACGGTCTTGAAACCGACTATTTAAAACAGGGCGAGGCATCATTCTATATAAGATACTATAACGGAGAAATGAAAAAGTTAAACGGTATTCTTGGGATAGTTGCTTTGTATGATCAAAATAACAGGCTTGTAAATATGACTCCTTTTACATTTAATGTAGGAATAAATATACATACAAAAGAGCATAAAATAACCATAGATGTACCCGATAACGGATGCAGAGCAAAAATATTTACATGGAGAACGCAGGACGATATGCTTCCCGTTACCGGAGTTGCAACATTCTGATTTTTAACATGACATATAAATTTTAAATCTGTAAAGGTGGATCGATAATGAGAGGTAAGCGAAAAGATGCTACTCCCGCAAAGGACCTTGATACAATGCACAAATTTATGCCCTATTTACTGGGCGGCAGAACAGCAAATGAAGCTGTTATGGTCGAGAGTGTGGATTTGTCAGCAGTTAATCGTTACATAGAACAAAAAAATAGTGAGAACCCCGACTTTAAATATACCTTGTTCCATGTTATAAGTGCAGCAATAGCAAAAACTGTATATCACCGACCTCTTACAAATCGATTTATAATGGGCGGCCGTTATTATGACAGAAATCAAATTTCTCTTGCCTTTGTTGTGAAAAAAGCTTTTTGTGATAAAGGCGCTGAAGCACTTGCCATATGCCGCATTAAAGATAATAGCTCTCCGTTGGAGCAGATAAGGACGCAGATATATAAAATAGTTCATGCAGTAAGAAAAGAAAATAAAACTGACGGCGCAACCGATATTATGGATGCTTTGACCGCTTTACCACCGTTTATTATTCGGCTTGCCGTAAGATTTTTAAAATTTCTTGACAAACACGGAAAGCTCCCAATGAGCATTATCAATGAAGACCCATATCATTGCACCGTATTTATCTCCAACCTGGGCAGTATAAAGCTGCACGCCGGCTATCATCATCTGACCGATTGGGGTACAAACTCTTTTTTTGTAATAATCGGAGAAAAATATAAAAAAATTCACATAAATGAAGATAATTCCACCGATGTGAGAGAATATCTTGATTTGGCAATTACGGTTGATGAACGAATTGCCGACGGATATTATTTTGCACAAACAGTAAAAATTCTGCGTGCAGTTTTAGAAAATCCACAATTGTTGGAAGAAACCATTGATATGCCCATAAACGATATGGGTGTTAGAATAAAAGGAAAGGAAGATACCAATGCCAGAGCCAAAAGCCCCATGGCTTAAAAATTACGGAGAGGTTCCTCACAATCTAAACTATCCCGATTGTTCCATGTGTGAGGCTGTGTTTAGCACTGCTGACCGTCTCCCCGATTCTGTTGCCCTTGCTTTTATGGGCAGAAAAATAACATATAAACAACTTAAAGATTCTATTGAGCTTACAGCTCGTTCATTTGCCGGCATAGGTATAAAAAAAGGCGGCAGAGTAACGGTTTGCCTGCCCAATATTCCACAAGCAGTTTATTCCCTCTATGCAATTAACCGCATCGGAGCGGTTGCTTCCATGATTCATCCCCTTTCGGCTGTTAATGAAATAGAGTTTTTTCTCAACGAAGTAGAAAGCGAAACAATAATCGCTCTTGACAGTTTTTACGAAAAAATCAAAGATGCCGTAGTTAATACTAAAGTTAAGACAGTTATTGTCGTTTCCATATCGGACGAACTTTCTGCTGTAAAATCCATAGCTTATAAATTAGCGTCCGAGCGTAAAAATCCTAAAATCGAATATAATAACAGTGTTATTTCGTGGCGCAATTTTATTAATAAAGGTAAAACATACAACAAGGCTTATGCAGTAAGTCCCAAGGCAGATGAAGGCGCCGTTATCCTATTTTCGGGCGGTACTACCGGCGTAACCAAGGGTATACTTCTTTCAAACCTTAACTTTAATGCTCTTGCCATGCAAACTGCCGCCATGTGCAATAAGAAAATAGAAGGTACCAAGATGCTTGCCGCCATGCCCGTATTCCATGGCTTCGGTCTGGGCGTATGTGTGCATACCGTGCTTTTTGTTGGGGGCTGTTCTGTTCTTGTGCCTCGTTTCAATATCAAACAATATGCCAAACTTATCAAAAAAATCCGTCCGAATTATATAGCGGGAGTGCCCACTTTGTATGAAGCACTTACCAAAAATCCTTATATGGATTCGGTCAAGCTTGATTGTCTTATGGGAGTGTTTTCGGGAGGGGATTCTCTGTCTCCTGCATTAAAAAAACGCTTTGACAAATTCCTTGCCGACCATGGATCTTCTGTTGTAATCCGTGAAGGATACGGCACTACCGAATGTGTTACCGCAAGCTGTCTTACCCCTTATCATATGCAGCGTGAAGGCAGTATCGGATTTCCTTTTCCCGATACTTATTATAAAATTTGTAAGGTTAATACCACTAAGGAACTTCCTTACGGAAGCGAAGGCGAAATATGTATCAGCGGTCCCTCGGTTATGATAGGATATATAAATCATCCTGAAGAAAATGCAAACACGCTTAAAGTACATGATGACGGCAGAGTATGGCTTCACACGGGGGATTTGGGCGTTATGGACAGCGATGGTTTTGTTTATTTTAAACAGCGTATAAAAAGAATGATTATAACAAGCGGATATAATGTTTATCCGTCTCAAATCGAAAGTGTGCTTGACTCCCATGAGGCTGTTCAAATGAGCTGTGTTATAGGGGTTAAGGATGAATATAAAATGCAGAAGGTAAAGGAGTTTGTATCTCTTAAAAGTGGTTACACCCCAAGCGAACAGCTTAAAAAGGATATTCTTGCATATCTCGAAAAAAGCGTTGCCAAGTATGCAATGCCCAAGGAAATTGAATTTCGTGACGATATGCCAACAACTCTTGTGGGCAAGGTTGCTTATACCGTTCTTGAAAAAGAAGAAGCGGGAAAAGCCGTATAGTATGTTAAGTGTAGGGAATAAAATATGAGCGATATAATTTTGTCTATAATATTGATTGCTTTGGTTGCAGCGGCAATTTATGCTATATTTAAAAACAAAAATAAAGGCTGCTGCTCCGGCTGCTCTGGCTGTTTAGGCTGCCGGCAAAAGGAGAAGTGCAAAATGAACAAAGGTTATACGGTCAAAATTGAAGGCATGGCATGCCCAAGCTGTGCCCAAAGCGTTATTGACGCTTTGAGCGTATTCGGAGATGTAACGGTTGATCTTGAATTGAAAGAAGCGTATATTTCAACCGACGCACAGCTTGAAAGCGAAAAAATAAAAGATTTGATAGGCTCTATCGGCTATGAGTTTATCGGCATGACAAAAAACGGATAAGTTATTATCATAGTTTGAAATCCGCTCGTATACATTGTTTTTGGGCGGATTTTATTTTTACAAAATTTTAAAGTTTCGTCCCTTAGACTGTATGATTTTATCCTCCTTCATACTCTTTATTTCCCGCATAAGAGCACTTCTGTCACAACAAAGATAAGAAGAAAGTTCCGATACTGACATGGGAATGGTAAAGGAAGAAGAACCGCTTAACACACTTCTGTATTCAAGATATGACATAAGCTTTTTCCTAAGTGTTTTTTGCCCCAGCAAAGAAATGTGCAGATTATACTGTTTTATTCTTTCCGCAAGTAATCCGAACATGTTGCTTACAAACTGTGAATGATACTTGCACGCATTTTCGCATCTTTTAATTATGTTTGCATATTTTATAAACAGAAATTCACAGTCGCTGTCCGCAGTCACATAATATACCATGCTTTTTATGGGCATATAAAACATTTCGCCGAATACATCGTTCTTTTCATAATATTCCAGTATCCTTTCGTTTCCGTCCATATCCACGCATGAAAGATGCGCCCGTCCTTTGGTTATAATTCCAACTCCGGAAATGTTTTTTGAAAAATTAAGAATTATTTCTGAAGGAGAATATTTTTTTTCTTCCGCCTCCATGCAGGATAGTAATTCAGCTTTGTTTTCCTCGCTTAGACCGTGAAAAACCGATAGTTCCATAATTTTATCAACCCCAATATATAGTTTTTGTAAAAGAAGTGTAACACAATATATGCAATTATATCATAAAAAAGTTGCAATTGCAACAACATTTATATGCTATATATATTATAATTTCCACAATGTAGAAAAAGGGAGTTTTAAATATGAATATTATTAAAAGAAGCGGAGCGGAAGCCGTTTTTGACAGAGAAAAAATAAAAAAAGCAATTGAGCGTGCCAACGAAGCAGGCGACGGCAAAAAAGAACTGACAAACCGTCAGATTGATTATATAGCACTTACAATAGAGGATTATTGTCGTGATATAGGAAGAGCTCTTTCGGTTGAAGAGATACAGGAACTTGTGGAAACTCACATCATTCTTCAAGGTGCTCCGGAAACTGCAAAACGCTATATAAGATATCGCTTTACCAGAAATCTTGTGCGTGCGTCAAATACAACCGATGAACAGATCTTAAGCCTTATTGAATGTAATAACGAAGAGGTAAAGCAGGAAAATTCAAATAAAAATCCTACTGTCAACAGCGTTCAGCGTGATTATATGGCAGGTGAGGTCAGCAAGGATATAACAAAAAGAATCTTACTTCCGCAGGATATTGTTGAAGCACACGATCAAGGCATAATTCATTTTCATGATGCAGATTATTTTGCTCAGCATATGCATAATTGTGACCTTGTAAACCTTGAAGATATGCTTCAGAACGGTACGGTTATCAGCGGCACAATGATAGAAAAGCCTCACAGTTTTTCAACCGCCTGCAATATTGCAACTCAGATTATAGCCCAGGTTGCCAGCAGCCAGTACGGTGGTCAGAGCATAAGTCTTGCACATCTTGCGCCTTTTGTTCAGATTTCCCGTGAAAAGATACGCAAAAATGTAATAGAAAGTCTTGAGATTTCCGGCGGCAGCAAGGACGAAGAGGTTATAAATAAAATCGTTGAAAAGCAGCTTCGTGACGAAGTTTGCAAAGGTGTTCAGACCATACAGTATCAGGTTGTAACCCTCATGACAACCAACGGACAGGCGCCTTTTATCACTGTGTTTATGTATCTTAAAGAGGCAAAAAATGAGCAGGAGAAAAAAGACCTTGCCATGATTATAGAGGAAACTCTTAAGCAAAGATACACAGGTGTTAAAAACGAGAGCGGTGTGTATATTACTCCGGCGTTTCCCAAACTTATTTATGTTCTTGAGGATGATAATATTACGGAGGATTCCCCCTATTGGTACTTAACCGAGCTTGCCGCTCAGTGTACCGCCAAAAGACTTGTTCCCGACTATATCTCGGAAAAAATCATGCTGCAAAATAAAATAGATAAAAACGGTGAGGGTCACTGCTATACATGTATGGGATGCCGAAGCTTCCTTACCCCTTATGTTGATGAGGATGGCAACCCCAAATATTACGGACGCTTTAATCAGGGTGTTGTAACGGTAAATTTGGTGGATATAGGTCTCTCGGCACATAAAGATATGAACAAATTCTGGGAGATTTTCGATGAGCGTATGGAGCTTTGCCACAGAGCACTTCAGTGCCGTCATGAAAGACTTACCGGTACACTTTCAGATGCCGCTCCCATACTTTGGCAGTATGGTGCGCTGTTAAGACTTAAAAAGGGTGAGACAATAGATAAATATCTGCACGGTGGATATTCTACTCTTTCTCTGGGATATGCCGGACTTTGGGAGTGTGTATACAGTCTGATTGGTAAAAAGCTTACCCAACCCGAGGGCGAAGAGCTGGGTCTCGAAATTATGCGTAAGCTTAATGAATATACCGCTAAGTGGAAGGCTGACGAAAATATTGACTATTCCCTTTACGGTACACCACTTGAAAGTACTACCTATAAGTTTGCTAAATGCCTGCAAAAGCGTTTTGGTAAAATAGAGGGTGTAACGGACAAAAACTATATTACAAACAGCTATCATGTACATGTAACCGAAGATATAAATGCTTTTGATAAATTGGCTCTTGAAGCAAAGTTTCAGGCTCTTTCACCGGGCGGTGCAATCTCTTATGTGGAAGTTCCCAATATGCAGCACAACATAGATGCGGTGCTCGAAGTGATGAAATTCATCTATGACAATATTATGTATGCAGAGCTTAATACTAAGAGCGATTATTGTCAGTGCTGCGGATATGACGGAGAAATACAGATTGTAAATGATGAAAGCGGAAAACTTGTGTGGGAGTGTCCCAAGTGCAAGAATCGTGATGAGTCCAAAATGAATGTGGCACGCAGGACATGCGGATATATCGGTTCCCAGTTTTGGAATCAGGGAAGAACCCAGGAAATCAAAGAAAGAGTGCTTCATCTGTAAGGAGAACTTTTTATGAACTATGCGGCAATAAAAAGATACGACATCGCTAACGGAACAGGTGTCCGGGTTTCGCTGTTTGTTTCCGGCTGTACTCACGGATGTAAAGGCTGTTTTAATCAGGAGGCTCAAAGTTTTACCTATGGTGAAGAGTTTACACGAGAAGTTCAAGACTCTGTTATAGACAGTCTTTCAAAGTCCTATATTTGCGGCCTCACTCTTTTGGGCGGAGAACCTTTTGAGCCGGTAAATCAGCGTGCTCTTGTCCCATTTCTCAGGCGAATCAAACAAAAATTGCCAAAAAAGACTATTTGGGCATATTCGGGGTATACTTATAATACAGACCTTTCTCAAGGCGGAAAAGCCTACTGCGAAGTTACTGACGAAATGCTTTCCATGATTGATGTGCTTGTAGACGGAGAATTTGTGGAGGAACTGTATGACCTTTCTCTGAGGTTTAAAGGGTCATCCAATCAGCGGATTATAGATGTTCCCGCATCCATAAAAGCGGGCACGGTAATACTTTGGAAGGATAAATAAAAAATATAATAAATTAGAGGAGGAACTAAAAATGAAGTATGTATGTACAGTATGCGGTTATGTTTATGATGAGGCTGCCGGCGATCCCGACAACAGTATCGCTCCCGGCACAAAGTGGGAGGATGTTCCCGAATCATATGTATGCCCTCTTTGCGGTGTAGGAAAAGACCTTTTTGAAGAAGAATAATATTGTTAGTTAAAATCTTCATTAATCAAACTGACGGCCTTTCATTATCGAAAGCCGTCAGTTTGGTTTTATAATTTGATATAAATTATAATATGTGTTTTAAAGAAGATTGATTGAATCTGATATGGAACTTCTTGCTTTGTCCGAAAGTTTATTTTCGGCTCTGTAATCGAAGGAATTTGCAAATTCTGTGACGCTTTCGTATAAGCTGTTTATATTGTTTTGACAGATGTTTTTCAAAGCTTCAAAGAATTCTGAAAAATCCTTTTCTCCAAGCCTTTTTATACCTGCATTTATTAGGATTTCCGTATGCTTTAAACAAAATGACGGAGTATTTTTAAACTTTTCTTTAAACTCCTTTTCTGTTTTGAACATATGCACCGCAGTATCTGCATAATCCTTTATTGCGTCATCTATCCTTGAACATATGTAACAGCTGTTGTTGTGGTTATGAAGTCTTTGTACAATTTGCACTGCGCCCTCTTTTACACCTTGTTTTGACGAAAAAAGGGATTTTTTCCTTTGCGGTTCAGTGTCAAAAATTGAGCTGACATTTTCACTTATATGACTTTGAATAACAAGAGCAAGAGGAAGAGCTTTGTTTAAGTGCAGCAACTTATCATAATGCATTTTGCAAAATCCCTTTTTGTTGGTCATAATTCTTATGTCGGGTTCCATCATACCGGCACCTAATGCGCTTTCCGTGTAGCGTTTATCAAGCTCTGTTTCGATTGTGCAAAAAGGACAAATGCCTGTTTTTTCAAATGCTTCGGATATGGGAATTGTATAAATTTTCTCACGCATAAAATTTTCCCTCCTTTGGGTATTGATATTATATCATAAATCGTGTATAATGAAAAGGGTGAGTAAATTGATAATTAAAAATGTAACGCCCTTTTCACCTTTACAGATTTTTGAATGCGGTCAGTGCTTCAGATGGGACAGACAGGAGGATGGCTCGTATTTTGGCGTTGTGGGCTGTCATACAGCCAATATTTCATATAACAAGGGCGATGTTACTATAATTTCAGACTGTGAGGACGAAGCTTTCTGGCGAAGTTATCTTGATCTTGACCGTGATTATAACAGTATTATAAATGACCTGTCAACCGATACTATTATGAAAAATGCAATATCATACGGCAGAGGAATAAGAATTTTAAGGCAGGATCCGTGGGAAACAGTGGTTTCGTTTATTATTTCACAGAATAACAATATTCCGAGAATAAAAAAGATTATCGGTTTGCTTTGTAAAAACTTCGGAGATGAGATTGTGTCGGGTTCAAATACCTATTACTCATTTCCCACTCCAAAGCAGATATTAAATAAAGATTTATCAGTCATAAAGGCAGGCTTTCGTGACAAATATATTCAGAGCGCAGCGTCTTTATGTGTTGACGGCACCGTTGATTTTGATGCTGTATATGATATGGATTATGAAACTGCTCTTGAATATCTTAAACAGATTAAAGGCGTGGGCAATAAGGTTGCCGACTGTGTTCTTTTGTTCGCATATCAGAAGTTTGACGCATTTCCCAAAGATGTATGGATAAAAAGAACGGTTTCGCAGCTTTATAATGTACCCGAAGAAAATATTGAGACTTTCGCAAAAGAAAAATTTAAAGGAAACTGCGGATTTGCACAGCAATATCTTTTTTACAGTGCAAGGCAGAACGCATAATATATTATGATAATTAATTCTGAAAAATATATCGTCTACAGATGCCCTTCATGCAATAGAATTACTGTAGGAGAGCTAAATGTGTTTTCTCTTAAATCTAAGGGAGAACAGGTGATTTCATGTTCATGTACGGGCAGCTGTATAAAAATGGAACTAAATAACAATAAAATTTCCTTTGCCGTTCCCTGCGGTGCATGCGAGGCATATCATATGTTTCGTATCAGTCCGTCTGAAATTGCATGTAAGAGCGGCGTGCAGATGACTTGTCCCGAAGTAGGACTTCCGCTGTGTGGTGTGGGAACAAAAGAGTTCACTGACAGATGGACGGAGGCATTGGACGAAGCGATTTCCAAGCTGTATCTGGAAGTCGAAAATGATGATTACTTTGAGGACGCTCTTGTTATGTTTGCGGTTATGGATAAGCTGAACGAACTTAACGCAGACGGTAAAATAAGCTGCAGTTGCGGATGCAATGACATAGAATATGAGCTGTCCGAAGATAGAGTGATTCTTGTGTGCAGCGAGTGTGATTCGTATGTTGAAATCCCTGCTGCAAAGGATTCTGATTTTAAAGCCCTTGAGACAATTGATTCCATAGTTATTAAAAGCAATATACAGCCTAAAGGAAAACTGTTGGAATTTGTTAAAAAAGAGGAAGAGGAGTGACATAAAATGTCAAATAACAGAAATATTTTCTGCGAAAACCGTTTTAGCGGCTTATTTGACATACCCTCAACCTTTTGTATCTATTCAATCAATATATAGCGATTATTATAATTCTGATATATACTGTGTTATATCGGAATTTTTTTATTGTGAACATATTTTTAATGACATCTTTAATAACCACTTCTAACGGGATGGGGCAAGTGTTCATATCAATGTAAGATTTATATTATAAAAAGAAAGGCTGATGTTAAATGGCATTTTGTTCTGTTATCCTTGCTGCCGGTGAGGGAAAGAGAATGAAGTCACGGCATTCAAAGGTTCTGCATCGTGTGTGCGGAAGCACCCTTATCGATTGGGTTCTTGATACCGCACAAAAGGTTGGTTCTTCAAAAAATATTGTTGTTGTGGGACATAAGGCTGATGAGGTAAAGCAGCATTTGGGCGATACTGTTATTTATGCAACTCAGGATAAGCAGCTTGGAACAGGTCATGCCGTTCAGATGGCTGTAGATTACCTTACCGAAGAAGATACACTCGTTACATGCGGTGATATGCCTCTTCTTAATGCTGATTCCCTCAAAGAAGCGTATGAGATGCATAAAATAAGCGGCAACAGTATTACGCTTTTTACGGCTGCCGTTGAAAATCCATATGGATACGGCAGAATTATCCGCAGCGGCAAGAATGTCAGCCGCATCGTAGAGGAAAAGGATGCCACTGACGAAGAAAAAAAGATTAATGAAATTAATTCCGGTACATATTTCTTTAAAACAAAAGACCTTATTTCAGCTTTATCTAAATTAAAGAATAACAATGCTCAAAATGAGTATTACCTTACTGACACTTTGCAGATTCTTATAGAAGAAGGAAAAAGTGCAGGTTCTTATGTTACTGCTGACCCTGATGAAATACTGGGAGTTAATGATAGAGTGCAGCTTGCACAGGCTGCTGTCATAAAACAGCGTCATATAAATGAGATGCATATGAGAAACGGCGTTACAATTGCCGATCCAAGCAGTACATACATAGAAAACAATGTTAAAATCGGTATGGATACATATATCGGCCCCAACACCTTTATTATGGGCGGTTCCGTTATCGGCGAGGAGTGTCAGATAAGCGGTTCAAGAATCGATTCGGGGATTATAGGAGATACAACGGATATTCTTAATTCCGTGATCGTTCAGAGTAAGGTCGGCTCAAATGTTCATATAGGCCCCTTTGCTTATTTAAGACCCAATTCCAATATTGCTGATAATGTAAAAATAGGCGATTTTGTAGAGGTTAAGAATACTAATGTAGGAAAAGGCACCAAAGTATCACACCTTACATATCTGGGCGATGCAGATATAGGCGAGCGTGTAAATTTTGGCTGCGGCACGGTTATAGTCAACTATGACGGCAAGAAAAAGTATAGATGCGTTATCGGTGATGACGCTTTTATAGGCTGCAATACAAACCTTGTTTCTCCCGTAACTGTGGAGAATGGAGTATTTATTGCTGCAGGTTCTACAATCACTGACGATATTCCTGCAAATGCATTTGCAATTGCACGGTCTCGTCAAACAGTAAAAACTAATTGGAGGAGAGATAAAGAATGATTACTCACGGAAAAAACATTAAGGTGTTCAGTGCTAATTCCAATCCCGGTCTTGCAAAGGAAATAGCAAACATCATCGGTGTACCTATCGGTAATTCCAGTGTTGTTAAGTTTGCCGACGGAGAAGTCAGCGTAAATATCAACGAAACCGTCAGAGGTTCCGATGTGTTTGTAATTCAGTCAACATGCAGCCCGGTAAATGACCATCTTATGGAGCTTCTTATAATGATAGACGCCTTTAAGAGAGCGTCTGCCGGCAGAATTACTGCGGTTATGCCCTATATGGGTTATGCAAGACAAGACAGAAAGGCTAAAGCCCGTGATCCGATTTCTGCAAAACTTTGTGCTGATCTTATTAGTGCAGCCGGAGCAGACCGTGTACTTACAATGGATCTTCATGCAGCACAGATCCAGGGATTTTTCAACATTCCCGTTGACCACCTTCTTGGTGTACCCGTACTTACTCCTTATTTTGCAAAGAAATTTGCCAACGATAAGGAAGATTTGGTTGTCGTATCTCCTGACCTGGGCAGCGTAACCAGAGCAAGACAATTTGCAGAAAAATTGGAAATTCCTCTTGCAATAGTTGATAAACGCCGTCAGCGCGCAAATGTATCTGAAGTTATGAATGTTATCGGTGACATAAAAGATAAAAAGATTATCCTTGTGGACGATCTTATCGATACAGCAGGAACTTTCTGCAATGCTGCTAAAGCCCTTAAAGAAAGAGGAGCAAAAGAAATATACGGCTGCGCAACTCACGGTGTTCTTTCCGGTGAGGCTATAAACAGAATCCAGGATTCACCCATTGAAGAGCTTGTTTTCTTGAATACAATTCCGATTCCGGAAGAAAAGAAAATTGATAAAATTAAAGAGCTTTCTGTTGCTCCCGTGTTTGCAGAAGCAATTGAGAGAATTTACGGAGATATTTCCGTAAGCACCTTGTTTGCATAATACTATGTTTACTAAGAGATACACTTACAAGTGTATCTCTTTTTTTTGAGCGAAAAAAGACTAATTCTTATAAGATATTCATATAGCTACCTGTGTTAATTGACATCCAAACACTGTAAATATATAATTTATTTAGCCTGAGTGTTATGATGTGAATTATATAAAATGATTCATGTTTTAGATTGGGCTGAGTAAATGTAAAAAACATTTTAAGGGGTGGGATTTTATGAAAAAATTATTAAGAATAGCCGCTGTTTGGCTGTTGATTTTTGTTCTTTTTGTTTCGCTTTTTCCTGATTTAAAGCTTGAAAAAGTCCTTGCAGAAAACGCTGTTACCGTATACAGTGAGGATTTTGAAAGCGGAAACTTTACATTAGAGACAAATGATGATAATACCGTAAAACAACTGTTAAAAGACGGCAAGCAGATTTTTGCTTTTGTTAAAAAGCCGGGTACGGTTTTCAGCGAAAATTTCCCTCAAACGATTGACGAGATTATGTTTGTCGACAACGGTACAAACACGCCTGTCAATGAAACAAAGGCCGTTAATACGGGGAATTTTACTCTTGATAATAATACACAGATGTATTTTAATTTCCCTCAGGTGTATAACAGAGGTATTGTAACAGTAGAATTCAGAACTAAAAGACTTACCAAAAGTACAACCAACTTTTTTACTTTTTATTCTGATAAAATAGATAGTTACTCTCCTGAAAAGGATATAGCATATAAGTTTGAATATTTCGTAAACAGCTCCTATAAGTCTCGTTTTAGGGGAGTAGAACTTTTTGTGGATTCTGTTACAAAAACAAGTGACGGATATCACGATACCACCGCCGCCAAAGGATGGCCTTGGATTAAATTAGAGTTTGACTTGGGAAACAAAACGGTTACTTCCAGTTATAAAACTTCTGAAAATGATTCATATACAATAGTGGGATTACAAAGACCTATGTATGCAAACGGCGGAGGTACCGAGGCGGATCCTTACTATGTAAGCCCTTCCGTTGGAAGCATTTGCGTATCGGGCGAAGGATACGCAGCTATGGATGATATTGTAATAACTCATACTGATACCGAAAATCCTCCTGTTGCAAGTAATTTAAATATGACAGGCTCCATGACGGTAGGTACGGTCCTAAAGGCTTCATATGATTATTCAGATACAGAAGGAGACGCCGAAGCGGGCAGTATAATAACCTGGAGAAGGTGTCCTGATGATGAATTTACTACTTATGTTGAAGAGATAAAATCCGAAACAATCGATTCTCCCACAGCGCTTGAATACACTATTACAGAAGAAGATATAGACCATTATATTTCTTTTGCCGTGATACCGAAAAATAATGCCATGGTTAATCCTGTAGGTATAGAGGAAGAATTTAGATCTTCGCAGCCCGCCAGAATTCCTCGTACTGTTCCGGATGTTTCTCTTTATAATCCTGTAAACGGACAATATGTCCCGGCAGGCAAACCTGTTACCATATCGGCTGACGCTAAATGTGACAATACAACCATTACAAAAATAGAGTTCTATGTAAATGATATAAAAATAGGTGAAACCTCCCAGAAGCCATATGACTGCACATATACTTTTGAAGCTCCGGGACCTTATACAGTGCAAGCCGTTGCGTACAATGCTATTGATGAATTTGGTGTATCTGAATATGCCAATATTATTGTTTCTCCCGTAACCGATTTTGCTGTTTATTCTGACGGTCTTAGCGAAGAAATATCATCTTCAATTTTTGGAACGGACAATCTTTATGCAAAAGCCTGCGTTAATAATCTGAATGAAAGCGAAATTTCGCTCAGCTCTGTTATTGCGGTTTATGATGATAAAAACAGCCTTTTGTCAGTGGCAATAAGCGATGTACAAAAGGTAGCTCCCGGTGAGCAAATTGATGTTACAGCTGTTCTTCCTGTAAATGATGCTGTTGTGGAAAATGCTGTAAAAGTAAAGGGTTTTGTGTGGGATACCGTTACCCTTATGCCGTATACATCTTTTGTTTCATATGATGTTATTCCGGATACCTCCGGCCTTAGAAACATGGATATATATCTTATTTTAGGGCAGTCCAATGCTTCGGGCAGAGCGGGTATTTCAGCCGACTGCAAACCTACTTTGGACAATGTGTACCTTATGAACCGCTCGTATGAATGGGTTGCTGCTAAAAATCCCTTTAACCAGTATAATAATCTGGGCGAGCCTTCATATAAATGGAGCGGCAATATGAATTTCGGATACCCGTTTGCAAAGATGATTTCTCAATATGTTCCCGGTAAGCAAATTGGTATTATTAATAATGCTATAGGCGGCACGAGCCTTTCCCAGTGGGAAAAAGGAAGCGGAACGGGTTATTATGAAAATACAATGCTTTATGTGCATGAAGCTCTTAAATACGGAAAAGTCAAAGGTATACTTTGGCATTTGGGATCAAGCGATATGAACAAAGGATATACGAGAGATGAGTATATATCCAAACTTAACGATTTTGCAAATTCGTTACGCAGTGATATAGGAGATATGACTATTCCTTTTATCATAGGAGAGCTTGCCCCTACAAATGAAGCGAGAATAGAGTTTAATAAAGTGTTTATGTCCATTGCAGAAGGTGATGTACATGTTGATTATTCCTACTGCGTGTCGGCAGAGGGCATAGTGACTTCTGATGGTTCTCACTTTACCTCTTCAGAAACAAAATTCTTCGGCAGACGGTATGCAGATGCAATTCTAAATATGGTTTACGGTATAGATGTACCTGATGACATTGTTGAGAACTATTCGTACAATTCTTCTTATGACAATCTTGCTGTTAATGGCACCGTAACGGTAAGCAGTACAAATTCTTCTTCAACATACGATCCAAGTTATATTAATGATGGTTCTACCGATACGGGTTGGGTCAGTGGAGAAAGCACCTCTGATGATGCACAATTCCATTATTGCACTATTGATTTGGGCGGAGCATATACAATAGAAGAAATACAGCTGCATAGCCGTACAAACTATAATAATGAAGAGGACAGAGCAAACTTTAAGATACTTGTATCAAATGACCCGTCATTTGAGTCATATAAACTCTTTGGAGTAAGAGGCAGGACCCCTTATCCTTATAGAGAGACCGCTGAATATTTCTCTGTTGACACTGAGAAATACAGATATGTAAAAGTAATAAAAACAGACGACGGACAGCTCGGTCTTTCGGAACTGTCGGTATATGGATATTAAATTAAATTTTTAAAGCAATATTGAAATAATATCAAATTTGTTATATAATGTCGTATATGGGTTTTGCCCAATGCGGCATTATATTTTTTCGTAAAAGGTGGTTATTTTAATGAAAAAAACATATGAAATTAGTGTGGCAGGTTTAAAACGGCATCTGCAGCTTTTCCCCATAAGTGATAAGCTTTCTATTGGTGCCTTTATCATATTTGGTGATGTAGAGCTTACCTGCGCCTGTGCTCAGGAACTTCTTAAAAAAGCTCCTGCACATGATGTGCTTGTTACTGCCGAGGCTAAAAGTATTCCACTCATTCATGAGATGGCACGTCAGTCCGGTGTAAATGAATATGTTATCGCAAGGAAGGCTCCAAAACTTTATATGGAAGATATTCTTACCGTTACAGTCAGATCAATAACCACTGCAAACGAGCAGTCTCTTTGCATAGGCAAAAGAGAGGTTGATATGATAAAAGGTAAAAGGGTGCTTATTGTAGATGATGTAATCAGTACGGGAGAGTCTCTTACCGCTGTTGAAAAATTAGTTGAAAAAGCCGGTGGTATCATTGTTGGACGAATGGCAGTTTTAGCAGAAGGAGATGCCCAAAATCGAACCGATATTACATATCTTGAGGGGCTGCCTCTTTTTGATTCTGACGGCAATCCTATAAAATAATAAATAAGATTCATAAAACGAGGTGATAGTAATGGAACTTTCAACTCAAACCGATGTAGGTGCAGTCCGTTTCGGTGAAGAAAAGACAATCCGCTGGATATGTGAAGCCGGCTTCGATGCCATTGATTATTCAATGTTTGATATTACAAGCGAAGATGCAATCTTAAATCGTAAAGACTATGAAAGTCATGCTTTACATTTGAGAAAATTGGCTGAAAGTTATGGTTGCCGTTTTAATCAGACACATGCTCCTTTCCCGTCTCATATTCCCGGTGATGATGAATATAACGGTAAAATAAAAGATTACATTATAAAAGCGATAGAAGTTGCAGGCATTTTAGGAGCGGAGGATATTGTTGTACATCCATCTAGATTTAAAAATAACGATAAGCAAATAATTCTGGATTTTTATCGCAGCCTTGAGTCATATGCAAAACAATACGGAGTAAAAATTGCTCTTGAAAACATGTTTGGCAGGGATGCAAGAAGAGGATGTATAGTAGAAAATGTATGCAGTAATCCCACCCAGCTAAGCGAGTTTGCCGATGAACTGGGCAAAGACAATTTTACAGTTTGTCTGGATATTGGTCACTGCGGACTGGTAGGTCAGGACCCTGCTGAATTTATAATAAAATTAGGGCACGACAGACTTAAGGCTCTTCATGTACATGATAATAATTTTAAAGAAGATCTGCATGTATGGCCA
>URVP01000017.1 GCA_900551345.1 uncultured Eubacteriales bacterium | reverse complement strand
GGCAAGCCTGACATGGCACAGGGCGGTGGTAAGCTTCGTGAAAAAGTGGACGATGCAATTGCCATGGTTGACGATTTGGTTACTGCTCAGATAAACAAGTAAATTGCAGAAAGGCGGTTAATTAATGGATTGTTTGTTTTGTAAGATAATAGCAGGAGAAATACCTTCTACAAAGGTATATGAAGACGATAAAGTATATGCTTTTAAAGATATAAATCCGGTTGCCCCGGTTCATGTGTTGGTAGTACCGAAAAAACACTATTCCTCTCTTATGGAGGTTGACGATACACAAATTATTGCACACATTTTTGAAGTTATTCAAAAGCTTGCAAAAGAACAGGGAGTTAGTGAGGACGGATTCAGAATTGTAAATAACTGCGGCGACAACGGATGCCAGTCAGTAAAACACATTCACTTCCATCTTATCGGAGGCCGCCCTCTTGATGTGACCATGGGTTAATGGTATAAAACTATTTATTGAGTTTTTATCAAATTATAAAAAGCGAGGATAAAAAATGGCTCGAAAGGCATCATCTGTCAGACCAAAAAAGAATACGGGCAAGAAAGGCAGCTCTGAGCAACCAACAAGAAAAATCCCTTATGAACTAACGGCAACAATTACACTTGTTGCCGGGCTTCTTTTTTGCATTCTTTTATATGTAAGTGACCGTGGAATGCTGGGCGGATTTATTATAGAAACTTGCGTATTCCTTTTGGGAAATACCGTTACATATCTTCTGCCGTGGATAATTATGGCAATAGGTGTTTTAATTTTCCTTAAAAAGCGGTCGCAAGGGAATAAAATCAAGTTTATATTAGGTCTTATTATAGTCTTTTTGGCCTGTTCAGTATGTTACTATGTTGATATATCCGACGGAGGCATTATTGGAAAATACATAAATCTTCCTCTGCAAAGCGGATTCGGTTCTGTGTTTACCGGCGTAATATTGTGGGCAGCATTGGTAATTCTTGTTATGGTTGATTTTGAGATATCTCCTGTGAAAATATATAAATGGATTATGGATTCATTTTATGTTGAGGAGGAGCAGGAACAAGGTGAAGTTGACCATGTAAAGGAAATAGACAGAGAAATTCACGAGTATGCTAAAAAAACTCGTAAAAAGCAGATAGATTTTGAAGTCGGAGAAGAAAAAAAGGATAAACGAAAGGATAAAGCTCACAGTAAACAGGAATCCGCTGTGGATGACGACGGTGATATTACTCTTTTAACTGATGAGGCTATATTAAAAAAGCCTTTGCCTAAGGCAGAACCCGTAAAGGAAATAGAGCGTGAAGGAGCAATGGCTGTAAACGAAGGAGAAGGAGCTCAAAAGGATTATATTCTTCCGCCTCTTACTTTGCTTAATCCTGCAAGCAATAAGCATACAAAAGAGAATCAGGCTTTTCTTGAGAAAAATGCCGTAAAGCTTATTGAAATTTTGGCAAGTTTCGGTGTAGAAGCAAAAATTATCGACTATACAATGGGTCCCACTGTTACAAGGTATGAAATAAGACCCGGTGTAGGTGTAAAAATTTCAAAGATAGAAAACCTTGCGGAGGACATAGCGCTTAAACTCGGAGCTCCTGCCGTAAGAATCTCCGCCGTTCCCGAAAAAGAGGCAATAGGTATAGAGACTCCCAATAAGAGGGCGGCTACAGTAAGTATTCGTGAGCTTATAGGACATGCTGATTTTGTTAAATTCCCTTCAAAGCTGGCATTTGCATTGGGTAAGGATATAGCCGGAGCTCCGGTAATTGTGGATATTGCTCGTATGCCTCACCTTTTGGTTGCAGGCTCAACCGGTTCGGGTAAGTCGGTATGTATTAACTCGCTCATAACAAGTATTTTATATAAAGCAATGCCGGACGAAGTTAAAATGATTCTTATTGACCCTAAAGAGGTAGAATTGGGCAGATATAACGGAATCCCTCACCTTTTAATTCCGGTTGTTACCAATCCGGCAAAAGCGGCAGGTGCATTGCAGTGGGCGGTAAAGGAAATGACCGACCGTTATAAAAAACTTGCCGAAATGAATGTCAGAAATATTAAGGATTATAATGTGGAAGCGGAAAAACAGGGTAAGGAAAAACTTCCTCAAATTGTTATAATTATCGATGAACTTGCAGACCTTATGATGGTTGCTCCGGCTGATGTTGAAGTTAGCATATGCCGTCTTGCACAGTTGGCAAGAGCAGCCGGTATGCACCTTGTTATCGCTACTCAAAGACCGTCGGTTGATGTTGTTACGGGTAAAATTAAGGCGAATGTTCCTTCTCGAATTGCCTTTGCCGTTAAGCAGCAGGTGGACAGCCGTACTATTCTTGATACTATCGGAGCGGAAAAGCTCTTGGGTAAGGGTGATATGCTCTTCTCACCTATCGGCGCATCTAAGGCTACAAGACTTCAGGGCCCATTTGTTTCTGACGAAGAAGTGGAGCGTATTATAGACTTTATCAAGGCACAGACCGAAGAACATGAATATGATCCGGATGTGCTTGAAGATATAGACAATTTTGAGGTTGGCGGAGGAAATACCTCAGTTTATAATGATGAGCGTCCCGAAGGCAAGGCTGACGAGCTGCTTCCCAAAGCAATTGAGATGGCGATTGAAGAGGGACAAGCTTCAGTTGCTATGTATCAGCGTAAGCTTAAAGTGGGATATCAGCGTGCAGCAAAGCTGATTGACCAGATGGAGGCAAGAGGAATTATAGGGCAGTTTGAGGGTACAAAGCCCAGACAGGTGCTTATTACAAGAGCTCAGTTTAACGAAATGTTTATGAATTCAGATGAATAGATTCAATTTTTCGGCAGCAGGCGTTTTGCTTGCTGCATAAATTTTTTAAGTGTATTAATTGGAAATTATGGATTGAGGTGTTTTTATTGGGATTTATGCCCACAAGACCTGATGAAGTAAATGGGGCTGTTGATTTTGTACTTGTTACGGGTGATGCTTATGTAGACCACCCGTCTTTTGGTACTGCCATTATTTCCAGAGTGCTGGAAGCGGAGGGCTTTTCCGTTGCCATAATACCGCAGCCTGATTGGCATGACTGCAAAGACTTTATGCGGTTCGGGAGACCCAAACTTGGTTTTCTTGTTAATTCAGGTAATATTGACAGCATGGTAAATAAATATACAGCCGCAAAAAAGCTGCGGCATCAGGATGCCTTTTCTCCCGGCGGTAAGATTAATATGCGACCGGAGCGTGCGGTAATAGTTTATTGTAATCGCATAAGAGAGGCGTATAAAGATACGCCGATTATAATAGGCGGAATAGAGGCAAGTCTTCGCCGCCTTGCTCATTATGATTATTGGGATAATCGTGTGCGTCGCTCTATTCTTTTTGATTCCCGTGCTGACTTGCTTATTTATGGCATGGGTGAGCGTCCTGTTGTTGAAATTGCTAAAAGGCTTTTGAAAGAAGATATTAAAGATATAACAGATGTAAGAGGTACATGCTGCATTATGAATAAGGCAGAGGATGCAGATGTGTTACCTTCTTATGAAGAGGTTAAGGAAGATAAGGTTTTGTATGCCGAGGCAACGGCAATTGCATACGGATACCGTCCCGCCAAAAGGAAGCATGGCCGTCTTGCACAGGAACATGGAGGACGGTTTTTGATTGAAAATCCTGCTGCGATTCCACTTAGCCAAGAGGACATGGATAAGGTTTATTCTCTTCCGTATATGAGAAGGGCTCACCCTATGTATGACGCTGACGGAGGCGTTCCGGCGCTTAGCGAGGTGAAGTTCAGCATAACTGCCACCAGGGGATGCTTTGGGGGGTGCAACTTCTGTGCGCTGCGTTTCCATCAGGGAAAAGCTATAAGTGCAAGAAGTGCTGATTCAATTATAAAAGAAGCCAAAGAGTTTGTTAAGGATAAAGACTTTAAGGGATATATTCACGATGTGGGCGGTGCAACGGCAAATTTCTTTTCCATGCCTTGCAGCAAAAAGGAACCGTGTCGTCATAAAAGTTGTCTGGCACCTAAAATGTGTAAAAATCTTATTGTCAGCCATAAAAAATATCTTTCAATTTTGCGTCGGCTTCGTTCAATAGAAGGAGTAAAAAAGGTATTTATCCGTTCGGGTATACGCTTTGATTATCTGCTTGCAGATAAAGATTCAAGTTTTTTAAAAGAATTATGCAAGTATCACATAAGCGGCCAGCTTCGTGTTGCCCCCGAACATGTGAGTGATAATGTACTCATGCTTATGGGTAAACCATCAAATGCGGTATATAACAGATTTGTTGAAAAATTTAATGCTGTAAATAAAAAGACAGGAAAGGAGCAGTATATTGTTCCCTATCTCATGTCATCACATCCGGGCAGTACGCTTAATGATGCAATCGAGCTTGCTCTATATCTGAAGAAAAATCATCTTCATCCTGAGCAGGTGCAGGATTTCTATCCCACTCCCGCATCCATATCTACATGTATGTATTATACGGGGATAAATCCAATTGATATGAAAAGTGTGTATGTTGCCCGGGATCCAAAAGAAAAAGCAATGCAAAGGGCTTTGCTCCAGTATTCAAACCCTAATAATTATAAGCTTGTATATGAAGCTTTGGTTAAGGCGGGAAGAGAAGACTTAATAGGCAACAGACCCGGATGTCTTATAAAAGAAAGGAAGAGTGACAAAAATGGCAAAAATTTTAAACGGCAAGGAAGTCAGCGCAAGAATAAAAGCCGAACTGAAAGAAGAGGTAACCGCTCTGAAAGAAAAGGGCGTTAACCCCGGTCTTGCAGTTATTATTGTAGGCGATGACCCTGCGAGCCGAGTATATGTTAACTCAAAGAAAAAGGCTTGCGAGGAAATCGGTATCCTGTCAAGGGAATATGCCCTCCCGGCTGAAACTACAGAGGAAGAACTGGTTAATCTTGTAAAACAGCTTAACAATGATGATGAGATTGACGGAATCCTCTGCCAACTTCCTGTTCCCAAACATATTAATGATGAGACGATAATAAATACTATAGATCCTTCAAAGGATGTGGACGCATTTCACCCGGTTAATGTAGGTAAGATTATGATAGGCAATTATGATTTTCTTCCTTGCACTCCAGCCGGTGTTATGGAGCTTATCAAAGAGAGTGGAATAAGTGTTGAAGGTAAACAGTGCGTTGTGGTTGGAAGAAGCAATATTGTGGGCAAGCCTCAGGCAATGCTGCTTCTCCATCAGAACGGTACGGTTACCATTTGCCACTCCAAAACCAAGAATCTTAAAGAGGTATGTCTTAGTGCGGACATCCTTGTTGTTGCAATTGGCAGAGCGGAGATGATAACGGGCGATATGGTTAAAGAAGGTGCTGTTGTCATAGATGTGGGCATGAACCGCGGAGAGGATAAAAAGCTTCGGGGCGATGTTAAATTCGACGAAGCTGAAAAGAAAGCAGCTGCAATAACTCCCGTACCCGGAGGAGTAGGGCCCATGACAATAGCAATGCTTATGAAAAACACTGTTACCGCCGCAAAGAAGCACAAACTTAAATAAGAAGGTAATGTCAATTTGATTTATATAACTTATCCGTCCGGATTATTCTCGGGCGGATTTTTTTGCGCTTTGGGATAATTCCATATGGAAATCACTCCCGCTCTGTTAAGGCAGCTGATAACAAGCGTAATTATAGGGAAGAGTATTGCACCGGTTATACCGTAAACCTTATATCCCGTATATGCTGCAATAAGGGTAATAAGAGGATGAAGCCCCAAAGCTTTCCCCATAATTTTTGGTTCTATAAACTGCCTTATCAGCATAACGCTGCCCCACACTGCAAGCAGTCCTATTCCGGTATACAAATCTCCGGTTACAATTCGTATTATTGCCCAGGGAATAAGAACGACCCCCGTACCCAGCAGAGGAAAGAAATCTACTATCGCAACAAGCAGGGCAGTTAGATAAGCATAGTTTATTTTTAAAATCATAAATCCTGTCAGTAATAAAAAGTATACTATTATTGACATGGTTACCATTCCCCGAAAATATTTCAGAAGAGCGGAAAAAGCAAAATCTTTTGCTTTTATGGTTTTTTCACGGCAGCTTTTTGGGACTTGCAGCATAATAGCTACCGATATACGGTCATAGTCAACCGAAAAGAAGAAGGAGCATATAATAAATACAACGGCAAAAAGTCCCAAATCCGGCAGAGCGGCGGCGAAATCTGCGGCTCCCGACAAAATATTTCCGGAAATTGTCGAAAGAGCAGTATGGAGCGAATCTTCAATCGAAACAGAGATGTCGGAAATTATACCTGCAAAATCTGTCGGAACAAAAGATAGGAGAGTTTGACGAACATTGTCGCCTGCGGAATAAAAATCGGGAAGCCTTTCGATATACGAAGGAACTTCCCGTGCAAAGTTAACTAATTCTGTTATAATACGCATAATAATATAGCCTAAAAACAGGCTTACTGTCGAAAGTATGAAAAAATAAGAAATGACATGAGCCGCCTTTTTTCGCACCCTGTACCTTTTCGACAAAAACTGCGCTATGGGTCTGACAATGCATGATACACAGTAGGCGGCAATAAACGGGAGCAGCCATACAAATACCGCCGGAAGAATAAATCGTACGGTAAACCATATACCGCCGGCAAAAATCAGCAGTATCAGTATTTTACTGCATCGCTGTGAGCTTGGAAAATTCATCTCTTACTCCCTTCTTCTGTTACATCAAAAGCAGGGAGTAATCGTTTTAGACTCTTAGGTATATTTACGCCTTGCCCTTGATAAAATAATCCATAATTTTATATCCCTCAAAGTCAGCATCGCCTGTTGCCTGTCTTTCACAGTAGCAGGAAACGCCTTCCAATGGGGCATTGCTTCTGTATATAATATATGGAATTTTATCGTGAGTATGCGTGCCTTTTGAAACCGGTGTTGCGTGGTCGGGTGTAATCATAACCGCATAGTCATCGCCGCATCCTTGAAGATATTCACAAAGAGGTTTTACGATTTTTTCGTCAATCAGTTCCAAAGATTTTACCTTACCTTTTGCGTCAAAATGATGACCGCATTCATCGGGCGCTTCCAGGTGAATGTATACAAAGTCCTGCCCGTTTTTAAATTCGTTTATGGCTGCTGCGGCTTTGCCGTCAAAATTTGTGTCAATGGTCCCCGTAGCGTTCTCGACATCTACGGATTTCATTCCGGCGCACAGCCCTATTCCCTTAAGAAGGTCTACAGCTGAAATCATGGAGCCTTTTTTATTATATTTTTTGTTAAAATCAGGCAGTAAAGGCTTAGAGCCTTGTCCCCACAGCCAAAGAGAGTTTGCAGGATTAAGTCCCCGTGCAATTCGCTCCTTATTTATAGGATGATCCTTAAGAAGCAGGTAGCTCGTTTTCATAATATCTAAAAGAGTTTCATTTTCGGGAAGGTAAGATGTTATCTTTTTCCCTGAAATGTCATGAGGAGGCGTTGCCTTAATTGCATCCAGTGGTTGATGCCACAAAAGAAGGTGTCTGTAAGATACCCCCGGAAAAAGTCTGTAAAGCTTATTCCCAATTTTTTCGTCCAAAAATTTAAGCAGCTCGGTTGATTCTGCCGTGGTGATTTCTCCGGCGCTGTAGTCTACCATTGTTTTATTTTCATATTCCGGTTCGTCAGATAAAGTAACGGTATTAGCACGAAATGTGGTGTCAGTGTCCAGTATTTTAACTCCCATACTTACTCCTTCGAGAGGAGAACGACCGGAATAGTATTTGTCAGGGTCATAGCCCATAATTGCAAGATTTGCAACATCACTTCCGGGTGACATGTGAGCAGGAACTGTTTCCAGCAGACGACATTCTCCTTTTTTCGCTAGCGAATCCATATATGGCTTTTTTGCTGCTTCAAGAGGTGTTTTTCCTCCAAGTTCTTCAATTGGATAATCTGCTGCACCGTCAATGAGTACAACAAGATGCTTCATATATATCAAATCCTTTCCGTATAACATTTTTTAATCTGTTTCAGTATAACATAATGTGTGCTGTTTTGCAATTAAATATATACAACAAAAAAATCAGCGAATATCCAAAAATTGTAGAAAATAATGTTGTAATTGTGGCAATTTTATGGTAATATTAATTATTATTATATAAAGGAGGAGTATCCGTGGCTAATATAGCGGTTCTGGGCTTTGGTACGGTAGGCTCGGGAGTAGTTGAAGTTATAAGCGCAGGCGGAATATCCGAAAAAGCGGGCGAAGATGTATATGTGAAAAAAATCCTGGATATAAGAACATTTGATGACAGCCCCTTTAAGGACAGAATAACAAGTGATTTTGAAAGCATCTTAAATGATGATTCCATAAGTATAGTTGTAGAGACCATGGGCGGGTGCAACCCTGCATACGATTTTTCAAAAAGATGTCTTCTTGCAGGCAAATCTGTAGTTACTTCAAATAAGGAACTCGTTGCCACTCACGGTGTAGAGCTCATGAAAATTGCCAGAGAAAAAGGAATTTCATATATGTTTGAGGCAAGCGTAGGGGGAGGAATTCCTGTAATTCGTCCTATTATTCAGTGCCTTGCAGCAGATGAGATAACAGAAATTATGGGTATATTAAACGGAACTACAAACTATATTCTTGCCCAGATGATAAACAACGGAATCTCCTTTGAGGAAGCACTGAAAGAGGCACAGGAAAAAGGATATGCCGAAAAGGATCCCACTGCTGATATAGAGGGATATGATACAAGACGCAAGATAGCAATTCTTTCATCTCTTTGTTTCGGAAAAGCTGTTGATGACAGCAAAATTCCTACTCAGGGCATAACCAACATTACGCTTGAGGATGTTGCTGCAGCGGAAAAGAAAGGTTGCGTTATCAAGCTTATAGGTCACAGCGTTAAAAATCCGGACGGCAGTATTTTTGCTGAAGTTAAGCCTATGGAATTGCCTAAGGATAATCCTCTTTCCGGCATTGAGGGTGTGTTTAACGGTATCCTTATCAAGGGAAGTATAACGGGCGATGTTATGTTTTACGGAAGAGGTGCCGGTAAAAAGCCTACTGCAAGTGCAGTTATTGCCGATGTGGTTGATATTATCCGCAATGGTAATACAAACGCTCCCTATTGGGAATAAGTGATGTATCAATCCGCTTATGCGGATGTAATTAATATCCGAAAGGACGGTTAATAAATGAGTTTAATAGTAATGAAGTTCGGAGGAAGTTCAGTTGCAAATACAGAGCGGGTACAAAATGTAGCACGCCGTGTTACGGATTCTTATAAAGAAGGCAACAGCGTTGTTGTTGTAGTGTCTGCTCAGGGTGACACAACCGATGAATTTATAGAAAAAGCGGATGCGCTTAATAAAAACCCTTCAAAAAGAGAAATGGATGTTCTTCTTTCTGCAGGCGAACAGATTTCAATGTCTCTGCTTGCTATGGCTATAGAAGATCTGGGTTTCCCTGTAGTATCTCTTACAGGATGGCAAGCCGGAATTGAAACAGACAGCAGATATGGCAGTGCCAGAATTGACCGCGTTAAGGGCGATAGAATCATTAACGAACTTGACAGGAAAAATATTGTAATCGTTGCCGGATTCCAGGGTATCAACAAGTACGGCGATATAACAACTCTCGGAAGAGGAGGCTCAGATACTACTGCCGTTGCTTTGGCGGTTGCGCTTCATGCTGATATATGTGAAATTTATACCGATGTTGACGGCGTATATACCGCAGATCCGAGAATTGTTAAAGATGCAAAGAAACTTAACGATGTGTCTTATGATGAAATGCTTGAACTTGCAAGCTTAGGTGCTAATGTACTTCACAACCGTTCAGTAGAGCTTGCGCTTAAATACAACATGCCGCTGGCTGTTAAGTCCAGTTTTGAAAGAATAGAAGGAACCATTGTCAAGGAGGTTAATAAAGTGGAAAAGATGTTGGTAAGAGGCGTTACAAGAGATAATGATGTTGCAAGAATTTCAGTATTGGGCCTTGATGATACACCCGGGAAAGCATTTCAGGTATTTTCAATACTTGCAAAATACGGTGTTAATGTTGATGTGATACTCCAATCTGCGGGCAGTGATCATACAAACAGTATTTCATTCACTGTTGCTAAGTCAAATGCTGATTTAGCTGTTGAAAAAATAAAGGAAAATCTTGAACATATCGGAGCAAAATCTGTAGAAGCAGATGACAGTGTTTCCAAGGTTTCTATCGTAGGTGCCGGCATGACCAGTAATGCAGGCGTAGCCGCAAAGATGTTTGAGGCACTGTATGACAAGAATATCAACATACAGATGATTTCCACTTCTGAAATAAAAGTTAGTGTTATCATTGCAGAAAAGGATGCTGAAAGAGCTGTTGTGGCAATACATGATAAGTTCGATTTAGGAAGATAATAATATATGTAATTATGTGACTTTAATTAAATACACTGCTGCGGCAGTGTATTTGCCTATATAAATAAAATTTGGGGGGGAGGTTTTGAATTGGGCGATATTATAGAGGGCAGAAACCCTGTTGTTGAAGCAATTAAATCCGGTAGGGACTTTGACAGGATATGCTTTGCAAGCGGTGATAAAACTTTGCAGCGTATAATAAATATGGCAAAAGACAGACGAATTCCAATCGATTTTGTGGATAGAAGTCGGCTTGATTCAATTTCCGAAACCAAAGCTCATCAAGGTGTAGTCGGTTTTGCGGCGGCACATAATTTTGCAACAGTAGAGGATATTTTGGAAAAAGCAAAAAATAAAAACGAACCACCGTTTATAGTGATTCTTGATGGACTGAGTGATCCGCATAACTTGGGGTCAATTCTCAGAACTGCCAATGCAGCAGGAGTTCATGGGGTCGTAATTCCTAAGCGCAGGAGTGTGGGGCTTAATTCTACCGTTGCGAAAATATCTGCCGGAGCAATAGAATATACGCCGGTGGCACGGGTGAGTAACATTGCTCAAACTATCGACAATCTTAAGAAAAACGGTGTATGGGTGTACGGAACAGCTTTTGAGGGCGCGTCGGTTTACAATAAAACGGATCTTAAAGGTTCTATTGCCCTTGTTATAGGAAATGAAGGAGAAGGCATAAGCCGGATCGTTCTTGAAAAATGTGACGGACTTGTTAAGATTCCCATGATGGGAGAGATACAATCGCTCAATGCATCGGTTGCAGCGGGAATTTTACTTTATGAAATATTAAATCAGCGAACTGCTGATTAAGGAAAGGTGATATATATGAGAGCTGTCATTACCGTAATAGGTCAGGATAAGGTAGGTATCATAGCCGGAGTAAGCGGAATACTTGCAGAATGCAGCGTTAATATTCTGGATATTTCCCAGACAATAATGCAGGATGTGTTTACTATGATTATGCTTGTTGATCTGGGCACTTCGGATATGTCTTTTGATACAATAAAGGAGCAGCTACATGCGTTCGGAGATAAGAAAGAAGTTCAGATACATCTGCAACATGAAAATATTTTTAACGCAATGCACAGAATATAGGAGTGATATACATTGGTTAACAGACGCGAAATAGTAGAAACCATAAAAATGATAGAAGAGCAAAACCTGGACATAAGAACAATAACCATGGGAATTTCTCTTCTTGACTGTGCTCAATCCAGCGGAGAAGCTGCGTGCAGGAAGATATATGATAAGATAACACGCTGTGCAGAAAATTTAGTAAAAACCGGTGAGCAGATAGAGGCAGAGTTCGGAATACCGATTATAAACAAAAGAATTTCAGTAACTCCTATAGCCCTTGTTGCACAAGCGTCTGATGCATCTGATTATACAATGTTCGCACAGGCAATGGACAAAGCTGCAAATGAGGTGGGTGTTAACTTTATAGGCGGTTTTTCGGCTCTTGTTCAAAAAGGTTATACAGTCGGAGATAAAAGGCTTATTGAATCAATACCGTCTGCTCTTTCAAATACTGAAAAAGTTTGTTCTTCGGTATGTATAGGAACTACCCGTGCCGGAATAAATATGGATGCGGTTCGTCAGATGGGCAGCATTATTAAAAAGACGGCACAGTGCTCAGAAGGGGCAATGGGATGTGCAAAACTTGTGGTGTTTGAAAATGCGGTAGAAGACAACCCGTTTATGGCAGGAGCTTTTCACGGCGTGGGAGAACCTGAATGTGTAATAAATGTTGGAGTTTCAGGTCCGGGAGTTGTCAAAAGAGCTCTTGAAAAAGTTCCGGATGGTGATTTTGGCGTTGTGGCTGAAACAATCAAAAAGACTGCTTTTAAAATTACTCGCATGGGACAGCTTGTGGCACAGGAGGCATCGGTTAGATTGGGCGTTCCGTTCGGTATAGTGGATTTGTCTCTTGCTCCGACACCTGCGGTAGGAGACAGTGTGGCGTATATACTTGAAGAAATGGGTCTTGAAAAATGCGGCACTCACGGCACTACTGCCGCACTTGCTCTTCTGAATGATGCCGTTAAAAAAGGTGGAGTTATGGCTTCGTCTTATGTAGGAGGATTGTCCGGCGCATTTATACCGGTCTCTGAAGATGCCGGAATGATAGAAGCTGCAAAATGCGGTGCCCTTTCTCTTGAAAAACTTGAAGCAATGACTTGTGTATGTTCTGTTGGACTCGATATGATTGCAATCCCCGAAGATACTCCTGCCGAAACAATTTCTGCCATTATTGCAGACGAAGCGGCTATTGGTATGATAAATCAAAAAACCACTGCTGTTAGAATAATTCCTTCCGGTAAAGAGGGAGATATGATTGAATTCGGCGGTTTGTTGGGCAGTGCTCCCGTTATGAATGTAAACAAATATTCCAGCAGTAAATTTATTTCAAGAGGCGGTAGGATTCCAGCGCCGTTGCATAGCTTGAAAAATTAATCAAAAATTAAATTTTTTAAAAAATTCAAATATTGTTATATTTAAGTGTTATGACACAATGTATATAAGTCTAATCAAGTGAACATAATAGATATGCACGGATACTGATAAGTAAGGAGATTATTTATTATGGATATTGTGTCATTGATTCTTATTATTATCGGAGCTATCAACTGGGGCTCAATAGGAATATTTGGTTTTGACATAGTCGGCTCGATATTCGGCGGTCAGCTGTCGGTTATCAGCAGAATAGTGTTTACCCTGGTAGGCCTTGCAGGACTTTGGGGCATCACTCTTCTGTTCAGAGATAAATCCGATACTGCGGTAAGAAACTAAACAAAAAACTGCTTCGCTTAACGGAGCAGTTTTTTTGTAAACAAATAATATATTATGAGCAGCTAATCAAAGCCGTGTTTTGTGTTTTAAATAATATTTTTAAAATAGCTATTGATTTTTTTAAAACAAAGAGTTAAAATAACGAAGAAAGGAAGTGACGGGTTTATGATTTTGACTTTTGATGTGGGTAATACCAATATAGTCATTGGAGGATTTGTAAATCATAAGCTATCCGTTGTCTCCCGAATTGCTACAAGAACAGGAATAACCGAAGACGAATATGCAATAAACCTTAAAAGTATACTTAAGCTTAACCATGTTGAACATAAAGAAATAAAGGGGTGCATTATTTCGTCCGTTGTTCCCCAGCTTAATCCTGTATTAAAAAAAGCCGTTCATAAGGCTTTTGGCATTGATTCTCTGATTGTGGGGCCCGGTATAAAAACCGGAATTAAGATAAAAACTGACAATCCCGCAAGCGTTGGGGCAGATCTTATTTGTGCAAGTGTTGCGGCAGATAATTTGTATAAAGCGCCCGTTCTTATTTTGGATATGGGAACAGCTACTAAAATTATGGTTGTTGATGATGACCATACATTTATGGGGCTTTCTATAATTCCGGGTATGGAAATATCTATGAATGCTCTTTCCGGAGGTACGGCACAGCTGCCTTACATAAGTCTTGAGGTTCCGCCTCATGTTCTGGGCAGAAATACAGTGGAATGTATGCGATCCGGAGCAATTTTCGGCAATGCATCAATGGTTGACGGTATGGTGGACAGAATAAGTGCAGAGCTGGGCGTTATGCCTACACTGGTGGCAACAGGAGGACTTTCTTCTTATATAGTCCCTAACTGCAAACATAAGTTTATTTCTGATGATAGCCTTCTTCTTAAGGGGCTTGATATAATTTATCATAAAAATATATGAGTTTTTTCATATATTAATAAATTTAATGCACTGCATCATTTTATATGAGCGGCAGCAAGGAGGAAAATTATATGAACACAAACAAAGGCAAGAGTCTGACAAAAACTCAAAAGTGGGTACTGTACGGGCTGTTTACGGCAATCATTGTACTTATGACGTTTACACCGCTTGGTTATTTTAAAACTGCCGGTGTGGAGATTACTTTTATGATGATTCCGGTAGCTGTGGGGGCCATGATAATAGGTCCGGGAGCAGGAGCGTTTCTGGGAGGAGTTTTCGGAATCACCAGCTTTATACAAGCGGTATCCGGCATGAGTGCTTTTGGAGCTGCTCTTTGGGCGATTAACCCACTGTATACTTTTATCATATGTATTCCTGCAAGAATTCTCGCAGGATGGATAGCCGGTTTGGTTTTTAAAGCGATTTACCCAATGAAGAGAGGAAAAAATATCTCTTTCGCGGCAGGTGCACTTAGTGCTTCGGTTTTAAATACGGTGTTTTTTGTAGGCTTTCTTATTATACTGTTTGGCAGAACAGATTATATTCAAAGTATAGGAACCACAGTTCCCGCGCTTATAGCAGCGATTGTAGGTCTGAACGGTGTAATAGAAGCGTGTGTTGGATTTGTTGTAGGAACCGGAATTGCCAAAGCTGTTCATAAGGCTATAATAAAAGAATAGCATTATGATTACTTTTGCTTAAGAAAAGGTAAAAAACTTTACCATATATAAAACAAGAGTAACAAAAATATAAAAAAATTTTAAAAAAAACTATTGCAATTTATGCAATAATGTATTATACTGTATGTAAGTTGGGGTGCAGTCTGCACAATTAACTTTATATAATTACTGCAAAAAAATATATTATATACATAGCAATGTATAAGAGGAGGAAAAAAAGATGAGCAAAATTAATCTCAAAATCGGCAAACGCATCGTCTCTGTTTTAACAACAGCGAGTGTTGTCGCCGGATTGATGGTTTCTGCATCTGCATACGGTATTACCGTTCCTGAAGAAGGCAGTTTTACGTATGATGGAACGCAGACATCAGTTACTGTGCCTGTTACAGGTACTACAACAAGTGGTCAGGTTACCATCGTTGTAAGAAAAGATGGTGACAACTGGCTTACAGACCCTAACAGTAATGTAATTTACATTGATCAGGTTACCGGTGCAGAGGGATCAACCTCTATCACATTTGGTATTGATGAAAAATGGCTCAGTGCTCCCGGAGAATACAAGATTTTTGTTGGCGGAAGCAGTCAGGCAGTAACATCAGCTTCTTTGTTTATCGGCGATGACATTGAGAAAATGCAAAAGCCTGAAGGAGTAGAAGAAGGCGCTACATATTACACAGCTCCTACTGCTTATATCGAAGTAAACGACAATTACACAATTGCTGTTTCTAAGAACGGCGGAGCATTTGAAAATGTAACTCTTTCAAACGGCAGCTACACATTCAATGAAGACGGCGCATATGTTATTAAAGCTGTTGACCTTACAGCTGCAAAAGCTGACAGTAGCACAGTAAGCTTTACTGTTGAAGCAGCAGCGGTTGCAGAATACATTGCAAGCGTTCAGGCTATTAAGGGACAGTCCTCATGGAGTGCTGCAGATGTTGCAACAATCGACACCTTAATTGCAGAGTATGAAGGTTTCGTAGCAGCTAAGCAGGAAGCTATAACAGCTACTCTTGGTGCTGACTTTATTGAAACTCTTAACAACATTAAGACTCAGGCTGTTGAAACAGCTCTTGCAGATGTATATGCTCAGATCGATGCTCTTCCCGATCCTGCAGAGGTAACAGAGGGAGATGCAGATATACAGGCAGCTGTTGATGCAATTGATGCAGCAGTAGCAGCTCTTGAAGAAGAATGGGGCAGCCTGTCATCATATGTTGCAGCATATGCAGATGGCAAACTTGCAGCAGTTAAATCAGCTCTTAAGGGCGGAAGCACTGCAGAAGATGTTGTAGTAAGCGGTTCTGTTGATACAGCTTTCGATCAGGAAGGTAAATCTGTAGTTACTGCTACTCTTGCTGAAGGAAGCGGAAGCAAGAAGATTATGGTCGGCGATGCTGAACTCTTCTACAGCATAGAAAGAGATTTGTATGTTGGTATCATAGACAGTGCAAATATTTCAGGTACTACACTTAATAATGTTGTTATAACTGATGAAGCACCAACTATATTCGTATATGGTAATGTGGATGCAAGTTCGGTTGATACAGAAGATCCTACTGCGTCTATTAAGAATAGCGACCTTCTTCAGATGAAACTTTACCTTAGTAGAGCAAAAACTTTCGAAGCAATAAATCTTATTGCTTCTGATGTAACAGGCGATGGTAGAGTTGTTAACTCTGACCTTCTTCAGTTGAAAATCTTCTTGGGTACACGTAAACCGTTTGCTATTATTTCAAAATAATAAACCGATTAGTTTACAAATCAATATGCACTGTGGACTGCGGTTCACAGTGCATATTGGACTCTATATGAATAAATGGTAAATAATGTTACAACAGAAAATTGTGTCTTTCAATTTATAATAATGATTATTTATTTCGTATACAATCTTAATGGAATTGGCGATAGTTTATAGTTTTGGTTTTATAAGATTATAAGTTGATTGATTTGAATTCATACTCGTAAAGAGTTTATAATGCATGAAAATATAATGTTTGTCATTATAAAAATGCATCATTAATCGGTGAAATTAGCAATACAGTATATGAAAAAGTTTAAAGCAATGGCTTTATTATGCATTTGTTTATTCTGCTTTGTAAATGCTTTGGTTAGCCAAATGTTTTTTATGCGTTTGCTATAATTAGTTTTTATATGCAACTGACAATAATAGAGTTATTGCAAAAATATTCTTTGTTGTAAATTTATTTCGCATAATATTAATATATCGCAGTGATATATAATACATCGAAAAAATTAATTTATATAAAAGGAGGATAAGATAATGGGATTATATTCTAAATCAAATAGACTGATTTCAGCATTTGTTGCAATAGTCTTTTTGATGACATCTCTTTTATCTTTTGGAGTTTCTGCTGATGTTTCTATTGCAGGAACCTCAACAACATCTGTTGCTCCCGGCAGCACCGCAACTATTAATGTTGAAAATGCTTCCGGTACAGAACAGACAACCGTGCTTGTATATCTGGGAACACCTGAGGATGAAAATATTCTCTACATAGACCAGAAAGCTGCAAATGAGGGCACAGCAAGCTTTTCATTTAAAGTTCCAACTACAGCAAGTGCAGGTTCATATACCGTTCTTGCAGGTAGTGAAGGCACAACTACGGCAGCAACAGGTACACTTGTTGTTTTAAGTGGTGGTACAGAACCTACACTTGAATCAATCGAAGTAAGTGGACAGAAGACAGAATATACAGTAGGCGATGAATTTGTTAAACCTACAGTA
>URVP01000016.1 GCA_900551345.1 uncultured Eubacteriales bacterium | reverse complement strand
TTTTTATATGTACCCGTTGGATTCATACTTATTTCCGCATCAAACGGATAATTTGAGGAAGCTGAATACAAATAATACGAAATGTCTGCATTTACGGCAGGTGTATTATTTTCGGTTGCTTTAACATCTAACTTAATTTCATATTCATTTCCACCCAAAGCGGAAACGGTAATATTTTCAGCCGAAATACCGGTGGTACCTTGCGCACACACAGGTAATATCAGCATCGCTAACGCCGCTAAAATAAATAGCAGCGACTTTATTTTCATTCTCATAATTAACCCCTCTTCCGGCTATGGTTTGTTATCTTTTTATTATATAAGAATCCATAATATCATACCATTTTGAATGTATGAACAGCATTGAAGCGTCTTGCTCGCTATTCTTATAATCTATTATTTCACCGGGTGAAGCCGTTCGTATTCTGGGAGACCCGTTAGGCATGCAATTTTCAAAATCAATAATCGTGAGAGAAGCCCTTCCTACGGCAAATACATCAAGCTGTTCAGGAGAGAAGTCAAATGTTTGTCCGTTGTCATAAGTTACGCAAGACATCCTTATTCCTCCGTCGCCTTGTGAATATACCATTCCATATGCTTTACCCACATCTTCACCGTTATCTGTAGTAAATCTGCCGGGGTCTGTGCGTGAAATATCAAAATCTACAATTGTTCCGTCAAGCTCTCCTTTAAAGTTTGTATTAAACCTTATTATATCTCCCGGCTGCAGCCATACATATTCACCCGTAGGCTGACCGTTTTCGTCAAGCTTGGGTTTTTTTACCGTGTTTTCACGATTTACATAATATGATGTTGAAATTCCGTTACTGAACAGATATATCTTTTTTCTTTCCTCTTCATTATACCAGCCCGACACTATTTTTTCAACAACTGCACAATGATTGCTGGTGGAAATAGCACCGGAATTTCCTCCTATCGCACCGCTCACATCATACGAAACCCGATGTACTATAACATTGGCAACTCCGCCGTCGGAAACATCATAGGCTTCAATATCATACAGTTCATTATTAAGAAATTCGTTTACTCCCACTCTGTAATCCTCATCTCTTACTTGTTTCCAATCCTCCGGGTTTTCAGATTCTACAGCAGGTATGGTAAATATTTTACATGTTGTGCTTAACATAACGCTGTGAGCAAACATTTGGGAATCACCGCGGTATGATGCACCGGAAACAGATATTTTGGAAAGAGTAATGTCCTTATCCTCTCCTGCACCAAGAGTGGTTGTATCCACATAGTTAATTTCCCCATTAGCATTAAGAGAGAATTTTATAATCTGCGGATTGGCATATTTTTTATCACCATAAGTCTTAAGAAGAGGTTCGTAGAGCATAACATCAGTTGACTTAACGGTAGAACCGTCCAGCTTTACTTTATCTTTAAGCGGATAAATATTTATACTTCCGTCTTCACACAACATTTTAAATTCCACGGGAGCATCAAGACTGCTATCCTGTCCCATATTCATCATGTATCCGTACTGTATTCCGGTGCTTAATTTAGTCTTAACGCCAACAATTTGCCCGAAATAATTGTAGTAAAAATCACCTTCATATCCGGGTGAAAGTTTTTCCAAATCTTCCAAAAAAGCAGGTGAGAATGATTTAGGAATATAATCAATCTCTATCATTTTATTCTGCAAATCAATTTCAGTAATTTCACCGGGCTCTGTTTTATCACATGAATATATTACCGTATGGTTGTTATTTTTTGAACGGAATACTGAAATAACAGAACCGGCAGCAATTGCTTCAGGCATTATTGATTTACCGGAAGAGTCATACGCTTTCACCGTATTTTTACCGTCATTTGAAATGTCAATGGTTACATTTTCGGGGTATTTTGTATAGATTAAACCATCAACAGAATTAGTGTTGCTTACAATGTAGTCCTTGTATTCTTCAATAACGATAATTTCATATTCCAAGCTGGACCCATTTCTGATCAATGTGACAGTACCCTGCTCTAAAAATATATCTTCCTCTTTAAAGTCCGGGTAAGCAACATGGTTATAAATAACCTTGTATGCGGAAATAAGATTAACCTTTCTGGTTTTTCCGTCGTCGCTGTATTTAAAAACCGTTCCTTTTAAATCTTCTATATCCGAAGCCTCAACAACCAAGCTGTCGGTTCTAAAGGGGTGTGCATAAATAATATTTTTCTCTTTGTCATCGTCCTCTGTATAGTAAAACTTGATATACTGTCCGATAAAATCATAATATGCCTCATCGTTAACCTTATAAGAATCATTCTCTATCCATATGTATCCGTCCGCTGTACCGGGCGATGGCACTATAAGAGTTGTATATGGATTTTTGCTGACAACACCTTCATCTGTATATATCTCATGGTAAACGCTAAGCACCGTGTTTTTTGGGTCTTCAACATATTGAATGATAGTCCCGTTGGTACCGGTTGAAACCAAAACGGTTGTCTCCAGCATGTTATAGAGCATATTCAAAGCATTTACACGGCTTAAACAGCCGTTATCCTCAGCTGATATACCTTTAACAAATCCCATTTGAGAAGCCACCCGGTGATATCCGCTAATGCCGCCTTCATCATTGGCTTTATTTTCATATCCTGCTACCCTTACCATCATTATGACTGCTTCATCATAGCTGATGGGAGCATTAGGCAGAAAAGTTTTATCATCCGGAACCTTAATGATATTTAAGTTTTCTGCAACTATAATATAATCATAATATGCATTATCAGGCTTTACATCAATAAAGGGATTATCTCCGTCATTGAGCATATTAACATCATCGCCCATGAGGAGCACCGCATATTTTACGAACTCACTTCTGGTAATATAACTGTCTCCCATTATAAAATCAGAATCGATTATTCCCAAAGCCGTGAGCGTATCCACCTTTTCTTCATCAAAATCCAGATCGCCATTGACAGAAGAAACCGTTTGGGCAGACTCGCCGAATACCGTAAAAGATGGTACCGCCGGCGCAGATGCCGATATACACAGTGCCAAAACAAAAGATATTATTTTTTTAAAATCAACCATAGTATCACATAACCTTTCTGCAGTGTGTCCTGTTTTTATTATTCCGTTTCGGGATTTTATGTCCGTAAAACGGTTATAAACTATTTAACACCGTATATATCCACCCTATTTTCCGAGCCGTCCCAAACAACCTTTAATCCAAGGCTTTCGCTGAGCAGTCTCAAGGGGACAAATGTTGTATCCGAAACTAATGCCGGTGCAGCATCGCTTTGTATTGCACTTCCGTCTATAAATACATCCGGCTCATTTATGGTGAAAACTATTTTTTTGCCGTCTTTATACACGGTCACTGTTTGCGTTGCATCATTCCAAACAACCTCTGCATTAAATGCTTCTGCAACGGAACGCACGGGAATCATCACTCTGTCCTGAGACATAAAGGGATTAACCGTATTTTCCATTATTTCTCCATTAACATATACCGTAATTTCGGATTCATTTTCAGGAGTATCATTTCCCGTATCCACAGGTGTTTGCACAACGGTTTTTTCTACATATTTAACCGAAGATGCATCACACAAAACCAGTGTGCCAAAATTAGCTGTAGATTCCCAGTTGCTGCTTGTACCGCACCATCCCACAATACTCTCTCTGCTTTCGGTATAATCATTATCATCTACTAAAACATCAAAGCCGATCTGAAGATTTTCAGTAGGGGTAATATTAAACAATGTCCAAGGAATAGCAATTTCAGCTTGATACCCGTAATCCGTATCCTTCCAAGCCGTTTTTACTCCGTTGCCGTTATCATAAAGCTGTCCTCTTTCCTGTGAAAAGCCTATAAAAAGCTGCTTATCGGTACTGTTGTAAGTTCCTGCCTTTTTACCGTCACCGTTAATAAACACTTCAACGCAGTCATTATTGTATACCTCTTCTTTGGCAAAGGAAAGATATTCATCCGTTACATCCACACCAACATAAAGATAAGCGTCGTTCCAAGCCGTGCCGAAATTCATTATATTGTTGGTTGTTCCGCCATAATAGACAAGCACGCCTTTATTATCAATTGTCCAGTCAGAGTCAGAAAGAGAGCCGTCAATTGTTATATTGCCGTCTATTCTTTTTGAATATGTTATGCCGTCAGTCAATCTGGGCGAAGAATCTGTTTTCTCATATTTTACATTGAGAATTTTTTCGCTCACATTTCCTGCTGCATCATAAGCTTTCAGTGAAATTTTATTATCCCCTTCGTTAAGCAGCACTTTGGAAGTAAAAGTATTATCATCATTAACTTTTTTACTGCTTCCGTTTATTTCAAATGAAGCAGCTTTTTCACTGAATGATCCCTTTACCGTAATCTCTGCATCGTTAACGATTTCGGGCACGGGATCTGCCAATATCTGGGGAGCAGTTGTATCACAGAGTATGGCGGCTGTTATTTCCTTACTTCTGTTTCCCGCTTCATCCTCAGCAAACACTGTCAAGCTGTTTTCTCCTTCACTAAGCTTATAATCATATTCAAATGTTCTGTTATCAGTCTGAACTTTTTCACCCGAAATGTAAACAGTAGCTTCAACATTGGTTTTTCCGGATAGCTTAACCGTATCTGTCATACTTGTTGAAGAATACGGATCCAATGTAATCGTTACACACTCAGGATCATATTGCAAATCAATAAACATTGGCGAAGCATAATTGCCTTGTGCATCTATTGCATCCACTCTGTGCCTTACACCGTTGGGCGTAAGAGTGATTTCTTTTTTGCATTTATTGTCACTGTCAGGAGATAATTCTTCTTTATCAAACATAACAGTAGCTTTTTCATCGGTCTGTATCTCAACGGTCACATTTTTATTTCTTGAAATGTACACACCGTCATCAAGGAACAGATCGGGGTTATCTGCCAAAGAAAGCATTGGCGGAGCCGTGTCTTCCGGAGAGGTTGTAACAATGGTTATACTTCTTCCCGGAATTGTAACAGGCGCTATCTCTCCGTTAATAATATTGCTGCTCCTAAGCAGAACCGGTCTGTAATCCTCCGGCGAATCCGCAAGATTATATATATCCGCAGATGCTCCCAACAAATTTGTGAACCGATATGTTTTATCTTTATCCGATGTATTTATGAGCATAAGTGTATTTTTCTTACCGTCTGTAAAAGCACATAGATCAGTTTGCTGAACACTTGTGTTTACTAATTGAGTATCATCTGTATAAACTCCTGCAACTTTTGCTCCAACATCTACACTGTTAAATATTTTTTCAAAAGCATAAAAATGCTGACTTTTTCTGACATTTGAAACACCGTCTCCTTCAAGAAGGGTTTCCTGTTCAAAAATATCAATTTTTCTGTATGAATTCCATCCAAGCCACCAGGACCAATAATTGATTCCGCCCCATTCCATATTGGCAGCAAATACTCGCATTGCTTCAATACATCTGTCAATGGTTTTATCTCGTCCCAGCATGGACGAGTTGGAAAATTCTGTCTGCCAAATATCTTTTTCAGGGAATTGCGAAGTATCCTTTACGAACTGTGCTACATCCTCATCTTTTGTATAGCCTTCTATAACATATGTGTGAGTACATATGGCATCAACGGCATCATAAAGTTCCTCATCCGTTTTTAATAAAGAGTACCCTTCTCCAAGCCATCTGGGGTTGGAATGATACGCACCGCCTTCTGCCGCCAGAAGCTGGACATCAGCATATCCGTTTGAATCAAGGGTCTTTCTCATCATTTTTATAACTCTTACATACTGTTCCTGAGTATAAAAACATGATTGATAATCAAATGCATTTTCAGGTTCGTTTTGTATACTGAAGCCGGTAGGAGCAGGCAAACCGGCCGTTTTTGTAATATAATCAAAACAATTAACAATCCAGTCGCAGTAATCCTGCTCATGCTCCGGGTTAAGAGAAGCGGGGGAACCGTCAGGCATTTTGCCCGATATGGCATTGTTTGTTTTAAAAGGAGCAGGCGGCGACCATACATGAACAGTGTATGTGGTAATACCGTATTGTTCAGCGAAGTCGATTATATCAAGCATAGGCTGGAAAAATTCTATATTAACAGAACCATCTGCATACCCCGCCTGTCCCGGAAGTTCTACTCTAAAAGTATCTATGCCTAAATCATCAAAAATTGCCTTAGCGGCAGCGGCTTTGCTTGCATCGAAATCATCGGTAAATGCAGGGAAAACACCAAAACCTTTAACCGTCTGTTTGGTTTCGTTGGTAATGGAAACGGTATATATACGGTCGTCGTTATTAGCTGACGCTGCAATATAAAAAGACTGCTGCAAGAGCATTGCCGTTATTACAGCTACAGAAATTATTTTTTTCAACATAGTCATATTTCCTTTCCGAACGATAATCGAGATAAGCCCGGAGATCAATATAATTCTACAGGCTCTGCAAGCTGTTTGACCGCATCGGTATTGTCTATTATCATTATCTTAATTCTGTCATCTCCCGATTTTCCGATATTATCGAAAACTACCGAGGTCTTATCCGAAGAAAGCTCTGCTTCCCTTGTTTCCACATAAGTTAATCTTTTTCCCGAGTACACAGCCAATATAAACTTAGCATTTACATCAGGCAGCTTATCGGAAACGGGAAGAGCTTCGCACAAAACGGATACGGACTCTTCGCCGATATTTCCATTTTTAACAAAAGCCGCGGTTTTGACGGATATTTCCTCAGGTAATGTAAATCCGCTGTCAATGCTCCATTCAAATTTATATGACCCCAAAGCAAAATCACTGATATCTTCAAATTCAGCAGGCCATGTTATCTTGACAAATTTGCATCCCGGAGGAAGCTGAGAAATAATGTACATTTTACCGTCCCAATTTTCAGAGCCCGTATCAAACGGTCTGTAAGATGCAGAAATGGGAGCAAAATCACCTGACAAAGTGTTACCCGACATAAACTCAAAGTCTGCCGAATCGTATGCAGGATTGTCTTTAAACATGGCATTTACGGTAAGATTCTTAAGGTATGCACTGTTGGGTGCTTTAATAATAATATAAGGTACCCCAAAGGATTCGCCTCTGTAAGCAGTTATATCATCTACACCCTCTTCGCTCATATCCCCTACAACTACTGCATTGCTTTCATATATGCAGTCAGCCGCAGGCAATCCGTTCTCATCTTTTAGCGAAGCATCATCTTCGGTTGTTCCGGAGTATTCCTCCTTTTCTTCCTCTTCTTCTTGCTCTGTTGTCCAATTAAAACTAAAACCTGCTATAAGCAAAGTCCAATTCTCATCTTCAGGAGGGAATTTTATCTTAACAAATTTTGTTCCCAAAGGAAGTTCAGGTACGGAATAAGTACATATATTGAAATTATCGTGAGTAGAAGGCTGTGTAGTTAAATCTGCCTTCACCGGCGTAAAATCTCCGTCAGAACGCTCAGAAGCTTCAAGAACAAAATCCTGTGTTATGTCCGCATACTTATAGGTTGTCACTGTTATATCAGACATATATGCATTGTTCGGTGCCGTAACGGTAATATATGTATTGCCTTGCGTGTCAGCACTTTTCATTGCAAAGAAAGTAATATCTTGAAAATCTCCCCAGGTTTGAGGCTCTGTATTATTGCTGTCAGCAATATTTGGATTTCCCGATATTGCTGTTGCGTCATCTTCTACAAACCCTTCGGTGTCTCCGCTTCCTCCTTGGGATTCGGTTGTCCACTCAAAGCCGAAACCTGCCAGCAATACGCTCCATGAATCGGAAGACGCAGGAAATACCGCTTTAACAAATTTAGTTTCCGCCGGAATTTCAGATGCAGTATAAAGCTGTCCGTTCCAGCCATCCTTAACCCCTGAAAGTTCAGATACCGAAGTTGTAAGGGCGTAGTATTCGCCGTCCTCAGATTCACAAGCATACAGACTAAATGATTTATCAGTCATTTTTACTCCCGATATATTAAATGATGAAAAGAATCCATCATTGGGAGCTTTAAAGATAATGTATGAATCCATATCTCCCGGTGCTTTTTGAGGCTCATAATAACCTCCGTCACCGTAAACGCTGCCGGTTTCCCAATCGGAATATTTTATATTAACCATAGAATGTACATATTTGCCATCTGCCATTGCTGTTCCGTCAACCTGAATAACCGTTTCCTCAGGGGGATCTTCAGGATCAGTGGGATTTTCGGGGTCCGTATCCTGCATTGTGTTGATTTCAAAGGAGGGTACCATCAATCTCCAGTTCTGATCGTCTGAAGGGAAAAGTATTTTGATATATTTTGTCCCGGACGGAATATCGGTATATGCATACTCATATCGTCCGAATCCGGCCTGACCCTCAGCCTGAGAAGAGGGTGTCATTTCAGGCAAAGGACTGTATACACCCTCAAGCTCCGAAGCGGTATAAAAGGTAAAACGGGAAGTAATATCCTGATGTATGTATGTTACCGCTTTAAAATTCTCAATGTCCTCACCGTAAGAGGACTGAATGGTCACAAAAGTGTTGCCCTCCGTGTCACCTGACTGCATTCCGAAAAAAGTATCATCGCTGAAGGAACCCCAATTTTGCACGGTAACATTACTGCTGTCGGCAATGTTTGGATTGTCGGGATTAAGCAGCACGGCATCGTCGTATATTTTTTCTGAATATACTATGGGTGCAGAGCAGAAAAATGTTGTAATTAGTGTTGTAATCAATAACACGGACAGCTTTTTCATAGTTTATTCCTCCAGATTGTTATTCTAAAAAGGGAGCGTTATATTGTTACAGTCTTTATCCCATACCAATATCTTCAAAGCATCTCCCACACCGGCTTGTTTATTAATACCGGTGTCAATAGTCATGTTGTTATTTCCTGTTTTAAGGTTGGTCTTTGTAATACTTATTCCAACCATTTTAATTCCGTCATATAACGACACTATAACAAGTGCATCATTAAAATCGCTCTGACTGCTGACAGTCAGCTCGGCAGTTATATTACCCTCGGCGTCAGCTATATTATCAACAACTGTTCCGCCAATATTTATTATACAGTCGGTAACAGCATTGTCAATGCCGTATTCCACCTCAAAAGCTGCCAGCATAAGACGCCAGTTTTCCGTGTCGGCAGGGAAAACAACCTTAATACCTGTGGTGTTTTCCGGCAAATCCTCAATTGTATATGTACACTCGGCAAATCCTGCCTGCTGAGCCGCTTTGGACTGAATAACAGGAGTTAACGCTTCCCCTGTATACATTGTTTCAAATGTAAAATCACCGGTTATTTCCTGATATTTATATGTCTTAATTGTCGCTTTCTTTATAGCCGAAGGTGCAGTAATGGTAACATATGTGTTGCCGGTTGTATCGCCGTTTTGCATACCGAAAAAGGTATTGTCGGCAAAATCGCCCCAGCTTTGTGCAGATAAATTGTTGTATGAACTTACATGCTCGTTGTTCTCCAGCTCTGTAGCATCGTCATTATAGCTTCCTGAACCTGTAACGGGTGCACCGCCGCATTCAACGCTGAATGACGCTATCATAAGGCGCCAATTCTGGTCATCAGCCGGGAATGTTACTTTAACACCGGTTGTACCTGCCGGCAAGCTCTTTAATGTATATGTCACCATACCAAAACCTGCGTGAGATGCAGACTGAGAAGTCACCGAGGGAGTAAGCGGTTCTCCGCCCGGTACTGCACTGAAAGTATAATCCGCAGAAATATCCTGATGCTTATACGCTTTAACCGTCACCTTTTGTGCATTGTCCGGAACCTTAAAAGTAAGGTATGTGTTTAACTCCGTATCCGCATTTATCATTCCGAAGAATGTATTATCGGCAAAATCACCCCAGCTCTGAACGGAAAGATTGTTGTAATCGGTAATATTGGGATTACCGTCAAGAACTGTTGCATCATCCTCATAACCTTCTGTTATTTCTCCGCCCTGCTGTGCACTTTCATTAAGTATAAAGCTTGCTATCATTGCACGCCAGTTCTGATCATCTGACGGGAATGTTACTTTTAAATACTGTACATCGCTAAGTGAGCTGCTGCTGTACACTCTTTTACCAAAGCCGCCCTGAGGAGTAGATTCAGGAGCTGATTCCTCAGCTTCAATCATTTTAAAAGGCCCTTCTAAATTTGCGGAGGACGCAAAAGTAAATTTGCCGCTTACATCCTGATGCTTATATGTAACCACCGAAAAATCACTTATCAAAGAGCCGCTCGGATCTTTGATGATTATATATGTATTTCCCATAATATCAGAATTTATCATTCCGAAAAATGTGTTGTCGGCAAAATCGCCCCAATTTTGCGCATTTACATTGCTGTACGCTGCTATGCTGTCATTGCCGTCAAGAGCAACTGCATCATCTTCATAACTTCCGGTTGCTTCGCCGCCCTGCTGTGCGCTTTCATTAATTTTAAAACCTGCTATCATTACACGCCAGTTTTGATCGTCTGACGGAAATGTTACCTTTACATATTTTGTGTCAGTCAAACCGCTGCGGGAATATTTCAATTCGCCAAAGCCTGCATGATCGGAAGCTGTAACGCTGGGGTCAGCCATATCAATAAGCGTGAACGGTCCGCTTAATTCGGAAGATCCGGAGAACATGAAATTCCCCGTTACATCCTGGTATTTATATGCTGTCAGTGAGAAATCATTAATATCCGAACCATCAGGCATTTTTATAATAATGTAAGTATTTCCCATTGTATCCGCTTCTACCATTTGGAAAAAAGTGTTATCTGAAAAATCGCCCCAACTGTCAGTTCTAACATTATTATAACCCGCTATATTTTCATTTCCCTCCAGCATAACCGCATCATCTGCTACGGAAGCGGCCGCCGGATAAACTGTTACGACGCAAAACAAATTGATTATCATAATAACGGTAAGGAAAACTGCTGTTTTCTTCATGGTTATTTCCTCCTAACTAACAAAATCATTTTGCTGTAAACCGTATGATATTACTGATTCTTTTTCCACTCGTCATACTGCTTCTGAATTTCAGCAAGAACAGTATCAGCACCTGCCAATTTAAGCTTTTCTATATATTTGGGCAGATTTTCTTCAGGATCAATCGAACCGGTTTCAAGCGGCACAGAATATTCATCTATTACATTGTTTATCGCCGCAAGTTCAGTTTTAACTGGTTCTGAATCAAAATTAAATCCCAAAAGTTTGGACGGTTCGCTTTCTTCGTTAAAAGCTTGCAGCTTTTCATTCTTTTCAGGGTCTTCATCGGGAGTGCGGTAGCAGATAAATACATTACCGAACATCCACTGACAACCTGCCTGAGTATAGCCGCCGTTCTTATTTACTTCTATAACTTCATCATCTATTTTTGTATAGTGCTTGCCTTCTACGCCGTACATAACCAGATTATTAAGCACGGGGTCTGTATTAAGCAGTTCCAAGAACTTCATAACTCTTGCAGGATTTTCGGAATTTCTGGGAATTGCCATCATGGAACCGGTTGTATCACCGGGTGAAGTTCTGGGTGCAACAGTTTCTATCTGTGCATATTCAACGCCGTCCACCTTAACCGTAGAATTAAGCTCATCTGCTTTACCCGGCTTAAGTTCTTCCAAGGACATGAAAACAGCACCAGTAGAAATTAAAGTATTATAGTCTTTAGCCGTAGGAAGTGCACAGTCCTCGGCAACATAACCGTTAAGGTATATCTCTCTTGCAAGTTCAAGACTTTCTTTATACTCTTCTGTCTCAGCAAAATTAATAATTTTACCGTCATCAGCACCAAAGAATGTTCCGAACATAGCAGTAACAGACTGGAAATCAAGCTCATTTTTAGGAGCTCTGCCGCCGCCCATGTACAAAGGAGTAATATCAGGTTCAAGTTTTTTTATCTGTTCAAGCACGGGAAGAATATCCTTAAAACTTTTAATTCCGCTCATGTCTATATTATGTTTTTCAGCTAAATCTTTTCTGTATACAAATCCCCAGGAGTGAGCTTTTTCTTTATTGGCAGGAAGTGCATAATTCTTACCGTCAATCTGAGAACCCTTAAGGAATTCATCGCCCAATAATTCTTTGGTCTTGGGAGCGAATTTATCCATAAGGTCGTTAAGCGCAATATATCCGCCCTTTGCAGCATTAAGGTCATAATTAGCACACCAGGGAGTTGTGAAGCACAAATCGAACTTTTCACCGCTTTGAAGCATCATGCTGATTCGATTGTCATATGTACCCCAATCCAATGCATTCATCTTAACCGTTGCATTAATCTTGTCTTTCAAATAATCATTGATGGCTTTTTCTACAGTTTCATAATCAGTTTGATTCAGATTACCGATAAAATACCACTCAATCTCATAGGGCTTTGACTCATCATCTTCCAGCACAGCAGTTTCCTGGGTTCCGCTGCACGCAGAAAATAAGAGCATTACTGCCAACATCAGTGCAAGTAGCTTAAATCTTCTTAATTCCTTCATAATTTTAATCTCCTTTTTTATATTATTTGATTATTTTTACCCCTTTATTGCTCCGATTGTAAGACCTTCAATAAAGTATCTCTGGAAAAACGGATAAGCAAGGACTATAGGTCCCATTGCAATAACACACAGTGCCATTCGTACACTTTCGGTAGGCAATTCTACCATTGAGAGGCTGGTCGTCAGGTTGGAGTTAGAAGAAATGGCCTGAACATTGCTCATAATTCTGTAAAGCAAATACTGTATATTTGAAAGACTGTTATCAGGTACAAGCATCAAAGGCAGCCACCAGTCATTCCAGTATCCCAGACAGGAAAACAAAGCTATGGTTGCAAGCCCCGGCAATGATATGGGAAGAACTATTTTAAAGAAAATCATATATTCTCCCGCACCGTCGATTTTTGCCGATTCAATCAATGAGGACGGAACATTTGTTGCAAAGAAAGTTTTCATTATCACACAATACCAGGCATTAAAGCAGTAGGGCAAAATCAATGCCAGAAGGTTGTTTCTAAGCCCTATACCCGTACATACAAGGTACCATGAAACCGTACCTCCGTTAAAGAGCATTGTAAAAAACATAATAAATGTGAATAACGATCTGCGCTTAAAATCCTTACGGGAAATAACAAACGCATACATGGATATAACCAATGTGCTGAGCAATGTTCCCACAACCGTAACAAAGATAGTTACACCGTATGCTTTAATCATGGAGGCGGCATTGTTTAAGACATATTTATATGCATCCAAGCTGAAAACTTTGGGTATAAAGCTGTATCCATACCGTGTAAGAGCAAGATTGTCCGTAAACGAAACACTCACCGCCAGAATTAAAGGCAAAACGCAGAGCAGCGAAAGTGCTATGAATAATATATGTATAAATATATTGGCTTTTTGGCTGTGTTTATATTTTATGTTGTTCATTTTCATACCTCACCTTAATATAAACTCTTGTCAGGATCGATTTTTTTAGTAATATAATTGGCTGAAACAACCAGAATAAATCCAAGCACGGATTGATACAGTGCCGCCGCAGCCGCCATTCCCGTATCTCCCGTAACCATCAGGGCACGGAATACATATGTATCCACAACATTTGTTACAGGATACAAGGGGCCTGAATTAAGTGTTGCCTGATAGAACAATCCGAAATCCGAATAGAATATCTTACCAATGTTTAATATGGTCAGAATAAACATTAATGTGGACAAACTTGGAATGGTTATATATTTTATCTGCTGCCATTTGGTTGCTCCGTCAATTTCGGCAGCTTCGTAAAGCTGTTTATCTATACCTGCAATGGCGGCAATGTAGACCACGCTGTTATATCCCACATTTTTCCATAGATTTAAAAATATTATCAGATAAGGCCAATATTTGGCTTCAGTGTACCACTGAATTTTTTCGATTCCCAAAAATGGCAATATGTATTTATTTATAAAGCCATATTCGGGGCTTAAAAACGCATACAGCAAAAAGCTTACGATAACCCAAGATAATATATAGGGAAGGAAAATCAAACTTTGATAAAGCTTTGCCGCTTTTTTCTGTCTCAGCTCATTTAAAAGTATTGCCAAAGCAACCGACAGAACAAGTCCCAGAACTATAAAAGCAAAATTATAAAGAAGCGTATTTCTGGTTATAACCCAAGCATCCGGAGTTCTAAATAAAAACTCAAAGTTTTTAAGCCCAATCCACGGACTGCTAAATATATTTCCCGAATAATCTATATCTTTAAAAGCCAAAACTATCCCCGCCATGGGCAGATAGTTAAAAATAAGCATCAGTGCCAGCCCGGGAATAAGCATGCTGTAAAGCTGCCAGTTAACAAACTTTTTTGTTTTAAGCCTAATTTCTGTATGCCTCATCGTTATCTCCCTTTACTAATTATGCTATATTAATTATAATATAATTAATTTTTCATTAAAATAGATAAAAGCGTAATTTGGTAGATTATTTTGTCTATTTTCCAACAAAAAGAAGAAACAAACAGCATAAGCCGTTTGTTTCTTCTTTTGGAGAGTTAAATGAAAATTTTCAAAGTATATGATTTATTCTTTGATTAATGTAATTAAGAAATACTATTCTTTCGGTATATAAATCCTAAAGTGGGATGCAGCTTCTTCAACCTTATCGCTGAGATCCTCCGAAGCGCCCACAACAGAAATATTAAAAGCTCTGTAATTAAAATTACCCCACCAAATTGCGCCTACTTCAACAATATTTTGTGTTACATTACCGGGTCTGGACGAAGAACTGTTAAGAATATCCATATTTATCCAGCCTTCAGGTCTGTACTGATACCCTTCGTCAATTACAATAATGCTTCCGTCCGGCAGGTCATATTTATTAAACATGGGAGTTGCTATATATTGATTCATGCCTTTTTTCATGCTGCTGGATTCGGTGGAATTCCAATAACTTGACGCTGTGGGAGTCCATTCAAGAAGTGTATAATCGTCAAAATTAATATCACCCATACTCTCGTAGGAGGACTTTGTAACTTCAAAAGGATTGCTGCAAGCAGCATTTACGGCTTCTTTCACTATTTCTATTTTCTCGTCAGTGAAATCTGACGAAGAAGGAACAAAAGTGATGTTGTCTATCGTCTTGCCGGTTAACGCTTTAAACCATGTCATACCCGCCGTATATCTGCCCAGGCCATAGCTTAAATGATAACCGTCTCTGGTAAGAGTATCTCCTATATAGCTTGTTCTGACATTCTGTATAGCCGTACCGGAGGGAATGATAAAATCAAATGCATCTGTCGGCACAACTACATTCTGCACGGTAGAGGTTATGGCGTTGTACATAGTCTCCTGTGACTTATCATATTTGGAAAATTCTGCATGAGTGGAATCCTGCTGATATGCCCATGTCATGTGCCAGCCCAGTTTCGCATTATCATTGGTTTTATTGGCATTAACATAGTCAATCAAATTTTCAAGGTAAGGAGTATAAGTAGAAGGTATGCCCGAACTGCCGCTCGCCTGCTGAAGAGTGATTATATCCCAATTCTCGTCCTGTATGCCCTCCAGCATGGTTTTGGGAGCAGATGAGGTCCATTCTCCGCTGACATTTTTATAATAGGTATACGAAGCGGTATCAGTATTTGCCTTTCCCCAATGCTGCTCCAAAGAACAGCCGCCGATATACAAATTGCCTAATACAACCTGCTGTATACCTGCATCCTTTGCAATCTGATACAGATATTCCATTCCGTCCACGCTGAAACTGTTTCCTATAGCCAAAATCTTTATGGACTCTCCCTCAATGACGGGAGGGTCAACATGAGTTTTGCAAACAGCAACAGTTAAAGGACGCATTTCGGACCATACAAATATCTTGATTTCATCACCGATACCCTTAACTTTATTAATACCCTCCACAGAGTAAGTATTGCTTCCCTGATTTATGGTTATATTGTCAAAAGCAATATCTGATAAAGCACCGTCTTCATAAAGACAAATATACGCCTTGGCATCAACCGCATCAGGATTTGTGCTTGTTACGGTAAGGTCTGCCGTCAATACACCTTCCGAATCAGCAAAGCTGTCACCAATCGGTTTACCGTCGATTTTAATATCCGCATCGGAAGTATATTCTATGGGTGCCGGCTTAACATCTCCGGTTTCCCATTTAAACGAAAAACTGTTAAGCTTTGACTTCCACGCCTCAGTGGGGGTAACCGGAAGCTGTATCTTTACATATTTTGCACCCCGCATACCCGATATGGTGTAAGTCTTTGTCTCGTACTCACCGTCTGATACCGGTTGATCACTTTCCATTACCAAAGGTGTAAAATTAACACAGTCATCAGACTCTGAAAATAAAAATTCATTACTTCCGTTAAAACTGTTATATATGGTTCCGTTGGCCGAAACCCCTGTTATAATCGTATTGACGGGAGCTTTTATAACAAAATATGATTCCGAAACTCCGTCACCTGAACGCATCCATGATTTTTTGTCCCAATTTTGTTTTAGCTCGGTATGATTTTGAGTATACGGCACTTTTTCAGGACTAACGGTGCAATCATATACACATTCGCCGGATGTTATATCCTGCCAATTGCTTTCTGTCCAGTCGAATTCCAGACTAAGCATATATGCATTATAATTTTCACCATACTTTGCAGGCATGGTTATTCTTACATTTCTTACATTATTTACTGCAACAGTATATGTTTTTAATGTAAAATTACCGCTTTTTTCTCCTTCGGTCACAGTAAAGTTTGTAATCTCTTCATATTGACCGTCGCTGTTTAGCTGTTCAAATTTAAAATCAGCAATATTGCTGTTCCAATATGCTATTTTACCTGTAAAGCGCAATTCGCTGATGCACGTGTTAACAGGTGCCCCGACAACCATAAAAGGAAGCACATATTGAGGGGCACTCCCAATCAAGCTGCTTTTATACGCAGCTCTGTATCCCTTTTCAAAGCTGTTGTACTGTAGACCCTTGCTTTCAGTAATATTGTAGTTTGATTCAATCGGCATGCTGAAATCATCAGTTACCGTACCGGAAGACATAGTATCTGCCGATACAAGAGTAAAAGGACACACCATCAAAATAACAGACAGTGTAAGAATTAACGAAACTAATCTTTTCATGATACCCCTGCTTTCTTATAATATTCGATGCCCTTAAGCCATGTTTATGTTAACAATATTATAAACGATACAGTTTTTGACATCAATGAATTATTTTGTTATTAAGGGTACATTTTAGTTCAATTTAACATATACTCACCAAATATTGTGTATTTATTCACATTTTTTGTCAATGAAGTAACAATTCCTTTTTAACAGGAAATAAAAAAAGACTGCCATGCAAGCAGTCTTTAATCATTTTCCACATCTAACAATTTACTTACGGGCACGCCCAAAACCTTGCTTATTTTATAAAGAGATTTCAAGGACGGAACATACGGAGCGGAGGGACCTTCCAGCTGTGAAATAAAATTTAAGGACATCCCGCTGTTTTCACTGAGCTGTTCCTGAGTCATATTGGCAAGCCGTCTGTAATATCCTACCTTTAAGCCTATCTTTATTATGAACATTTCATATTCTTTTTCATTGTAATCGTTCATAAAAACACCTTTATAATTTATTTGTTACGATTATTATAAACTATTTACAAATAAAATATTATAC
>URVP01000015.1 GCA_900551345.1 uncultured Eubacteriales bacterium | reverse complement strand
ATGGTGTTCTTACAGAAGATGCCAACATCGTTCTTACTGAATGTGCAGGCGTGCTGAAAAGAGTACGGCAGTACTTACACCCGAAAAAGAGTTTCATTCAATTAATGACGAAAACATAGAGAAAGAACCGATAGATAAGGATACTTTGGCAAAAGATCTTGTGCTGACAAAGCCGGAAAAGAAAAAAAGCCGCAAATTTATATATGCAGCAGCCGGAGCAGTTGTCATATGTGCGCTTGGATTTATTTTCCGCGACTCTGTTTTAGCAGCGGTTGCTCCAAAGTTTTATTTTGAAAATGTACTTTCTGACACTATAAATGATATTACGGATCAATATAAAGAATCAAGAGAAAAGCTTTATGGCTTTGACATTGAAGATGCAAAAGAGTCAGAGATAACCGTTGGAGCCACGCTTGATTCGGTTGCAGGGCAAGATTTTAACGGAATAGGCGGCAGCATAACAATCGGACAATCGGACAAAGACAAAATTTTTGCTATGAGTGCTGATGCTAAATATGACGGTGACACTTTAATTTCAGGAACGGCAGTATTAGATGATAAAAACATTATTTTGGACATTCCTGAAATTTTAGATCAATGCATAACCGCACCTTCAAAAAATTTTGGTAAAGCATGGAACGACAGCTTTTTAGGCAAGGAAAGCAATGTTGAACTCGATGATAATCTGGATCTTTCCTACTCCAAACTGATAGGTGAGAAAGAAGTTCTTACCGAAGAAAGCATAAAACAGATAAAAAAAGTTACCAAGGATTTGGTTAAAAACGCAGAAGTAGATACATCTAAAGGTTCGGCAGAAGCGGACGGAAAAACGGTTACAACACGCAAAGCTACCGTTACCATTAAAACCGACTCCCTCGAAGACTACCTTATTGCTGTAGCAGAAATAATACAGGACGATAAAAATATACGCAGTTTTTATCCCGAAGAGACACTCGATGATTTTGACGATGCTATGGATCAGATATGTGACGGGATAAAGCAGTTGAGCGATTATTACGAGGACGACTTTGTATTCACTGCAGATATATACAAGGGAAGAATTATTAAGCTTTCGTATGAGACGGAAATCGAAGGAGTAAAGCTTGCTGCTGAAATAGCATTTAAGGACAGCAAAAATCCCATCAACAGCATATCAGCTCTTATCGAAATAAGAGCCGAAGGGGAAAAGATGTCCATAGAGATGGAGTCTACGGGTAATCATATTCCTAAAAAGAATGTCTATACCGACGAGACGAACATTACCATAAAAATACCCGATGGTGATGATGTAGCCATTGAAAGCAGCTGCACATTGGATATGAGCAAAAATACATGTGAGGGAGAAGCTGTTTTAAAAGCAAATTCACAGAAAATGACTCTTACATACAGCGGAAGCTGCAGCAACAAAAAAGGCTTTGAATTAAAACTTGATGACACTGAAATAGAATATTCTGACGAATACGGTAATAGCAGTAGTATTAAGGGAAGCATCGAATTTGCAGTTAACAATAAATTAAGTATGAAGCTGCCTGATGCTAAAGACGGATTTAATATTTTGGAATCAGACGAAGATGAGATAAATAACTGGGCTGAAGATGTACAAATAAATGCAGAAAAAATCTCTGACGAATTTGAAAAAATCAATGATGATTTTTACGGTGGCGGATATGAAAACGAAACTTACGATGACAGCTCAACCGAAACATTTGATGCATTTGGCGATTACTACTATGATGATTACCAAGATGACAGCTATTATGACGATTACTATTACGATGATTATTATGATGACAGCTACAATGACGAGACATACGATGATTATATTGATGATGATTTTGTTTATGATACAGATTATGGCAATTATTACTATGAATAATATTATCTTTAAAGGAGAGGGGAAAAAACATGTTTTGTTCTAATTGTGGTAAGAAAAACGAAGACGGCGCAAAGTTCTGTATAGGCTGCGGAGCTGCACTGGACACTGAAGAGACAACTGCTGAATCTGCAGAAGCTACAAACGAGGCTGCAAATGAAGAGGCAATTAATACGCAGCAGACTACAGAAACCACTGCAGTAAAAGAATCAGATGAGTCGGCACAAGATAGCGAAAATGCTGATGAGCAGACAGAAAACGGTGAATTTGAAGCGGAATATGAACCCGAAAAAAAGAGCGGAAACGGCAAAAAAATAGTATCAGGTATAATAGCACTGGTAATTATCATTGCCGCTGTTTTGGCAGTTGCTAAATTTATAGGCAGAGGCAGCAGCGATGAAATAGATTATGGTAAATACCCGATTATTTATCAAAAAGATGATGAAATCTTTGTACGCCCCGATGGTAAAAAAGAGTCTTATGTACTGGCAGACAAAGATGATGTGTCTGAATATGATATGTATACATACGGCAAAGTGCAAGTTGCCAAAGGCGGAGACGCAATATTTTTTGCCGACAATCTGTCAGACAGCTCATTCCGTTTGTATTACAGGGAAACAAAACAGATGACTCCCAAAGGGAAAAATACTGACAGCAAAGGGCTTAGAATAGCTAAAGATGTAACCAGCTTCCAGGTTATGCCTGAGGGTGACGGCGTTGTTTATATGAGCGACGGAGATCTTTGCTACAGCGATTTAAAAGAAGAAAAAAAGATTGCTAATGAAGCAGATTCTTACAGAATCAGTTCTGACAGCAAAAAGATAATCTACGAGTCTGACGGTACATACTATCTGTGCGGGCTTGGTAAAAATGATTCTCCCGAAAAGATAGACTCTGACATTACAGAGTGGGTTTCCGAATTCAATGAGTATAACGATATATATTACATAAAAGAAGGCAATCTTTATAATAAACCTTATGGAAAAGACAAGCAAAAGGTAGCATCAGATGTTTCAGATGCATATCTTATAGGCGAAAATGTATATGTCATCACAGAGGAAACGAAAGAACTTAAATATGACGATCTGTTTATTGATGATATATCAGATAACGCAGAGAATCTCGTTAATCCGGATGATATTAAAAAACCCGATTATGATGATTATGAGGACTATGACGCATACAGCGAAGCCTATGACAAATACTGGGATGAATACCAGGCCGCCAGGGATGCTTACAGGGCTTATGAAGACATAGAAGAAATAAAAGAAGAATTTAACGAAGATCCTTTTGAAGTAAGCAGTTACACTCTTCATCGTGTTGACGGTAAAGAGCTGAAAAAAGTTGATGAAGGACTGCAATCATCTTTTATAAACCTCAGCGGCAATTACGGTTTCTATAAGAAGAGTGAAACAGGGGAAATTGAAAAGCTAAAGCTTAGTGAAGTAAGCTCAGTATATGATGCAAGAAATCAACTGTATGATATGGTTGATAAGGATTCATCACCGGGAACAATTTATATCATAACCGAATCAGGAAAAACCATAAAGGGTTTTGACATAGACGGTCAGGCAACATCATTTATGGTATCTGAAAACGGAAAATATCTGTACTGCATGCAAAGCGAAGAATATTACGGTTACGGGGAACTGGTAAGATATAATATTGGTTCAAATGGTCTTTCAGGCGAAAAAGTTCTTTTGGAAGACATTATGGATTATTCCTGCTACAGTGATGATTTTATAATAGCTCAGAACGAAGATGATGAACTTATCGGGTTTATCAACGGCAAAGAACAAACGATTACCGATGAAAGTGCATCAGATTACGAATACTATGACGGTACTTTATACTTCATTGATGATTATTCCGGCGGTTCAGGAGACTTAGTAAAATATAAAAACGGCAAAAAAGAAACGCTTGCAGTTGATGTATACAGCTTCTACATATATGATGAAAGCAAAATTGCGTATATCAGAGATTACAGCAGCAGCAAGAACTACGGGGATCTTTACACCTGCAATAAAAACGGCGGCAAAGAAACACTGATAGATACAGATGTATCACAAATAATATTTGCTTATTAATCAGAATTGAAAGGAAGAATATTTGATGGCAGATTTTTTTGACAAACTCAAAGAGGGCGTTAATAAGGGTGTTGCAACCGTAAGCACTGGCTCAAAAAACATGATTGAAAAATCAAAGATAAACAGTGTGATAAAAACTCTCACTGATGAAAAAAAACAGCTCTCTGAAATTCTCGGTACAAAAGTTTACAATTATATTCAAGCAAATGAAGGAGACATTCCCAGAAGCGAAGTGGAGAGTGTTTGCCATGAAATAAGTAACCGTATAAAGCAGATAAACGAGCAAAAATTAAAACTTGAACAGCTTGACGATGAGATGGACAAAATCGTAGGGACTACCAATATTTCAAACGGGTTATGTTCATGCGGTCATCAAAATAAGCCTGACGCTAAGTTTTGTACAGCCTGTGGCAAAAAGCTGATTTAACAAATCCTACAAGGTCAAAAGAGCGGATTCCTTTATTAAAGGTCCGCTCTTTTCAGGTCTGTCTCGGATTTTATATAAAGACCAAACGAGAGTAAAATTAGTGTTAACAGGGAGGACACTCGCCCTTCATTTTCAATATAGCAGAAATAAGGCAAAAAAATTAAGTCTTAATCCGGTTTTCATCATTTTTGTGCTGTATCCATTCCGACTGTTGTTAATACCTTTGTTGCGATAATCATACTTACTGTTTCCGAGGTCTTTGTCCAACTAAACTTCCAGTCCATTTTCTAAACATCCCCGACAAAATTCTTAAACAGGTCAATGATATCAGATATATCATTGACATCAAGTTCCTGCATCAGTTCACGTACTTTTAATTTGCATGCGATTTCCTCCGGTGTTCTTTTTGGCATAATTAAACCTCCAAACTTTATATTATTTATTATACACGCGTTTGGAGGTTTACACAATCTTTGAAGAAGGCTCACCAACCGCAATTATTCAGCAGCTAAAGCTTCATGAATAAATTCTATTTCCGATTTTATTTTTTGATACAATTCGTTTATAGTCGTATTATCTGCATCTATAAATGAAAATACATTGTTTTTTTCATAGCCCCATTCAGCCTTTGAATACCCCTTCAGATTTCCAAACAGGTCAAAAAGGTTTTGAGGAGTAGATGGCTTTTTTGAATACAACGCAAAAGTCAAAAAGGTCGTTTTTATGGCATAGTCGGTTTTTAAATAAAAGTCAAGCTCAAAATTCACATTTTTCTCACGCATTTGGCACAACGACCAAGTCTCGGATATTCTTCTGAAGCCACTGTTTTTACGAGACTGCCATATTCTGAACTCCAATCCACGCTCACAGCGAAGTCTGTCATTAAGCTTAGAAACAATATCCTTGTTTGCGTATCTGTAATGCCAATCATCATTAGATTTATCATCTTGTAAATTATTGTCGCTTACAGATGTGATGGTTGAAAAATGCAAAATATTTCTGAGGTTATCTATTTCCTCCTCAGATATGTTAGCATCGTCATCTATTTGAATGGCATCTATAAATTTTTTCATAAACAATGATATTCTTGTTATCTCGTTATCATCATATATGCCGATTTCTTCTTTCAAATTCTCATCATTATTGATAAGTGCATAATCCGAAAGCTGACAGAACAAATCATTGCTCAACGTATCTTTCGATGAAACGATAAAATTATATAATTCATCGAATTCCATTTGCATACATATTATTGCAAACAATATCTTTCGTCTTTTGTTATCGTTGGCACTGTATGATGATTCTTGTGAGATTATATCCAAAAGCATATATGTATTAAATAATCGCTTTATACTTCTTGGATTGCATCCGATTGAGGTTTCAATCAATCCAACATATTGTTTAACATATTTCTCTTCATAAGCAATGCCCATTTCTTTCAGCGCATCAGATATATAATTTGAAATATCATACTGCGCCACAGGCATTTTAAACGGAAGCTGAATTATTTTATCAAAAAAGCTTTTACCTTTTTCTTCGTCTACGCTGTCACCGAATTTTTGCTTAATGCCTTGCGTAACAACGGAATAATCCACAGCTAATACAAATACGCATTTTTCGCAGTCCAAAAATACTTTTAGTACCTCAAGAAGTTCTACCGCTTTTGCTGGTTGAAGCCTGTCCAAATCATCAATAAATATTACTGCCTTATCTTTATTCATGCTATTTAATTTTTTGTTTATTGCATTTTGAAAGTCACTTTTTATTTCTTTAATTTTTTCTGCGGAATCAATCTCAGGCGTGCCCATAATCTCACCCAATTTATCCGCCACTACACCTCCGGCAATATTATCCGCCAATATTTTTAATGCTGTTCTTGAAGCATTACCCAATGTACCGAGAAGATCTTTAACTTTCTTTTTATCACAATCAAGCTCGGATAAAAGAGACCCAAGCATAGATATAGCAAGGTTATCCTGCATTTGAAATTGCGAAAACTGCCAAGTGTTAAACCATATAGTATGAACATTTTCTTCAATTTTAGAGCGAACCATGTTCATCATACTGGTTTTGCCGCTGCCCCAATCACCTTGAATTGAGATGGTCATAGGGGTTTCGCAATGCAGAATGAAAGTGCATAATCCGTTTATGTATCTGCTTATCCCAAAAGTATCGTTTTCTATGTTTTCTACCGGTTTGTCTGTATTTCCAAACATATTTACACCCCTTTTTATCTTAAATCCTTTTCTAACTGTTCTTTTATTTTCTCTGTATTTTCACCCTGCCAATCAATAATAAATGAGTCGAATTCATCCGTAATATATAACCCGTCATAGCCAAAGGATATCCAGCTTATTTTTCCCATTTCATGCTTTTCTATCTTGTATTTTTTTAAATCATTGCTACTTTTACTGAATTTTTTTCTGCATTGCCAACCTTTTTCCGATAAAACTCTTTGTATTTCATTCAAATCTGTACTTCTGCAAAATGAGTGGTATTTTGAAAGCTTTTCATACATAAATTTGAGATTGCCACACTTTAAAACATCAAATAAACTTTGATGGCTAATGATTTCAATATTATCTTTGGCAAGCTCACGGTTAGCAAAGTTGTTATTCCCTGAAAATAAATATATTTTTTCGTAAATATCTTTATCATTCTCATAATTTGCGACATTTATAGGTTCACTGTTTTGATTTTTCACCTGACAGGTGATAGGATTTTTATCTAATTTATTGCTCACAAATGTAAATTCATATTTTAATCGGCTTACCTTTCCTGAAGACGGCAAAAGCATATATCCCTCATCCGAGTGCTTGTTATGAATATAAGCACACACCAAATCCTCCAAATCCGTATAGCTTAAGGCACGAGTGAAATTGCTTTGATTTAGTGTAATCTTAGGAACATCGGATTTACCGCTGCGTACCATATCATACATTGCAATCATAAGAAGTCGTTGCTTATAAGAGGCTATTCTTGATATGGTTGCTTGCTGTCTTTGAGAAAACCTGCCCATAATTTCTGACGGAATTGAAGTTTCATCCCCAACCTCAAACCATTTTTCAACCCTGCATATCCATGAAAGTCTGTTTAAATTTTCACCTTTAAGAGTTGTATTGTCATGAAATGCCGGTTCTATTACCTTACCGAGATATATATGCCCATCTCTCAGTCGCATAATTGCCAAATCACCGCATTTGATTTCGGACATTCTATCGACTGCGGAATCTCTTGCTGAATATTTATCTTTGCATAAATCTTTATATGCCTTTTTTGTGTGTTCATCTAATATTACTTTGGTGTGAGTGTTGAAGTATTCAGTCCACCAGCCGATGCCAAATATTTTATTTTTTACGCACTCGTTTTGCAGACTGCGTATCTTTTCATCGGAAGCGTCGCTTCCGAACGGCTTTAGATTTATAATCCAGCAATTTACGCCATTCATATCGTAAAATTTAATCTTTTCCATTACCATTCTCCTCTTTGTACTTTTCCCACATATATTTTGCTGCGTTTTTTATCCGTTTGCGCATATCGAGAGGCTCCAAAACCTCAATATGCAGACCATACTGCATCGCCCAGCAAAAAAATGCTTCTTTATTGACATCTACTTCGACAATACATTCTTCATCATCTGAATTTGTTATTCTCGGAGAAAGTCCGAACCAATCTATTACTTGGTCTATAATATAATCCTTTGCCTTGAATTTTGCGTGTATACTTTCGCCGGCAAACATATATAAATGCTCTGCCATGTGTTTCGGAAGATTGATTTCGCCCTCTTCCAAGTCATTTACCGGCTTTCTGATTTCATCAAGCATTTTTATACCGGTTATCCTGTCTATGCGGTAATTTGATAGAGTATCGTATTTATCATAATTGCAGATAAGATAGTATCTTCCGTTTGTTGCCGCCATTCGATACGGATTAACAATGTATATTTCTTCCCGTTTCGGATGCAGCTTTTTATCCGCTCCGTAAGAGTTATATATAAATGACACCTTTTTGCCTTTGGAAATCGCTTCGTCAAGAACATCAATGGTATAAAACAACTCTTTATTTTCCGGGCGGCTTTCAGGAAGACTATAAATATTACCGACTTTTTTGTCAAAGTAAACATTAGACAACCCCTTTATCTTTTTTACAAGGTCATAGCATTGTTTCTGCGGAATTGTTTTTGAAAAAATAACGCTGTCAATTAAAAGCCGCAGTTCGGAGTCATCAAATTCCCTTGTTATGTACCAATCAGTGCAGATAGAGGTGTCGTTGCCTTGTTTGTCAGTTCTTGTCACTTCGGTATAATCTATACCGCAATTTAAGTCCAGTAAATTCAATAGATTTCTTTTTATCGTCTTACGGTCAACCTCCATGTAGTACTCTTTCTTTAATATATCCGCAATTTCGGCTTGAGTAAGCCGATGATCCATATCAGTGTATTTTTTCAGAATATCCAATATATTTATAATTACCATTTTTTTCGGCGGTATTGTGTACATAAAAATTCACCTTGCTCTATTTGATCTTTATACATTTTCGTCTTAAGATAATTTCTTTTATAAATTATATTACAAATTTGCTTGATTCTCAATATACAATGGGAACATTTTACCGCATTGTCATAAAAGGACAACTGATATTGAATCGGCTGTCCTTTTAAAATCAACATATAAATCTTAATTTTCAAAAATCACTCATATTGCTTATATGTACAATTATGAAATTGTATAAACAGTTATTCCGAAGAAAGAGCTGCCTCTACATACTTTATTTCCTTTTATTGTGTAAGCCGGTGTTCCGATAGTAGAATTACCTCTGTAAATCTTATTGCCTTTAATTGTATACGCCGGTGTACCTATTGTGGAATTTCCCATATACACCTTATCACCTTTTACCGTATATGCCGGTGTCCCGATAGCTGAATCCCCGTCATAGATCCTATCACCGTTTACTGTATATACCGGTGTTCCTATCGTTGTGTTTCCTTTATATATTTTGTTTGCCATTTTTATACCTCCTGCATTTACTGTTCTATTCGTGGTTTTGTATCAATATATTCTTTAACTGAAAATTCATTGTTGCATTTAGCGCATCTGCAGCGAACTTTGTACCATGTTCTTTTTCCTTCGACAACAACCTCTTGAGTAATGATTTTAGAAGGTGGATTCATATATTGATTTGAAGCGGCACGCTGACCGAAGTCTGTTTTGGAGTTGTACTTGTTATCGTATTCCTTAATTCTTACGGTTTCTTTAAAAAGCTTTGGCTCTGAACTAAGTTCAGTTCTGTTTATCTCATATATTTTTCTTGACTTACAGTTTGGACATTTGGCACGTCCCAAGTAGTTACATAATATTATGAGCAGCACTAACGCTATTACTCCTAATATCAATAACCCCATACACATCACTCCTTACCGGCGTACAACTGCATACTTCAAAAAAGATTTATAGTTATATTTTAATTATACCATTATTTCTAATATTCTGCAATTCAAAATTGGCATAATATAAACATGGTTTTATCATAATACAGTTAATACCGCCTGTTTCATTAATATATTATCATAAGGTATGAACCAAATTTGTACCACCCAACATTGTTAGTATTCCTCAAAATATTTTGCAAATTAAAAAGTCTCTATAATAAATGTTGGAGCAATCGGATAAGATCTACTCAAAAATATAAGTAATTTAAAAAGTAGAGCATATCCGGAAAAATCCGTTAAAATGAAATTGCTGCAAATAATAAACGGAGGAACAAATGGGTTCTATAAATAGTTTGCAGAAAAACTTATCGGATTACAAGGGATAATTATTAAAGAAACAGAAAATAGTTCTGACAAAATTACAATATATGCTGAAATGAAGAGAAAAAAGCATAACTGTATATGCTGCGGTAAAGCTACTGATAGTGTTCACGACTCTATAACACATGCAATTTTAAGATGTCTATGCTTTGGGCAAAAATGTAGTTATAGTCTTTATAACAGGTAATATGTGCGTTTGAGAATGTAAAAACGAAAGAAACTCGAAACTGAAATCAGAAAGTATTTTAAGATATTTGAATGTATTACTAATGCTAAAAACAGTAACTTAAGCAATTCGAGAAACATGCCGGTACTATGAGGAATTGGTACAGAGGGATTATCAATTCATTTGATACATATATTACTAACGGCTTCACAGAGGGCTGTAACAACAAAATTAAAGTGCTTAAAAGGAATGCTTACGGTTACAGAAATTTCAAGAGATTCAGAAATCGTATTTTACAGATTTTCTCTCATCAAAGGTAAAAAGAATTACAAGCAGCCGTTTAGAACGAACTGCTTGTATTAAAATTCCGTTTTAACTATTTACCCCAACTATTGACAAAGAGCCTAAAAACAGTGATTAGTGCATGATTACAAAAATCATCATTTGCAATATTATAAGAATACAATCACTATAAATTAAGAAGTTTAACGGCATTTTGTCCGAATATTTTACTGCGTACGATATCGTCAACAGGCAGATTTTTAAAGTAAGCCACCGCTTCATCAAGATGGCTCCAGGGACTGTCGGTAGCGAACAGAATTTTATCTGCTCCGTGGTTTTTAATAATTCGCATCATCTGTTCATCTGGCATATATCCATTTGCCATGGAAGTATCAAGATATACATCTTCACCTACCAGATACTTTTCTACATCGTCCCATAATTTAAAGCCGCCCATATGCGCCATTACAACAGGCGCACCGTTGAAATGAGGCAAAGCTTCTTTAAGATGCTGAGGGCGGGAAAAATACTTTTCGGGATACAGCCCTGCATCTATACCACCGTGAAAAACCGTAATAAGACCAAGCTGAGATATTTTTTTATATATAGGAAACATACGAGGCTCATTAATGTAGAACTCCTGATAATCAGGGTGAAATTTGACTCCTTTTATTCCCAGTGAAGCTATCCGCTCCAGCTCCTCTTCCCAATCCTCTGCATCGGGGTGTATGCTTCCGAATATAATACAGCGGTCGTTTGTATTCTGTGCAGCCCAATCGTTAATAACCTTTTGCTGTGATGGTTTGGTTGCAATCTGCAAAACAACGCTTTTATCCACACCACACTCGTCCATGCGTTTTACAAGACAGGACAAAGTGCCGTTGGTATAAGGCTCATAATGTACAAGATTTGCAAGCTGTGAGACTGCCTTTTCTGCAATTTTATCTGTAAAACAATGGGTATGAAAATCTATTATCATTTATATCAAGTCCTTTATAATAATGTCTTCTATAATTAAGAAGCAAAACGACACAGCCGCTTTGCTTCTTGAAAAAACTTATTTTACAACTACATTTACAAGTTTACCGGGAACTGCAATTACCTTAACGATTTCCTTACCTTGCGTTAATGATTTAACTTTTTCATTTTCAAGGCAAAGCTTCTGCATTTCATCGCGGCTTATATCTTTGGGAATAACAAGCTTATCTCTTACTTTACCGTTAATTTGGAGAACAATTTCAACTTCGTTATCTATTGTTTTGCTTTCGTCATATTTAGGCCACTGTGTCTGAGTAATCATTCCTTCGCAGCCTATATTTTGCCAGATTTCTTCTGTCATATGAGGTGCAAACGGATTGAGCAGTACAAGAAGAATGGAATACTCTTTTTTTGTTATGCTTCCCTTTGAATACATCTCATTAATAAAGCTCATCATTGCTGCAATTGCCGTATTAAACTTCATACGATCAATGTCTTCAGTGACCTTTTTAATAGTTTTATGGACAAGAGATTCCATATCGCTTGATATTTCTCCATCAATGAGAATATCCTGAAGGTTCCAAACTCTGTCAAGGAATTTACGACAGCCCTTAACTCCCTGCATTGACCAAGGTGTAGCCTGGTCAAAAGCACCGATAAACATTTCGTAAGTTCTGAAAGTATCGGCTCCAAATTCATTTACAATATCGTCCGGATTTACCACATTACCTCTTGACTTAGACATTTTTTCGTTGTTTTCGCCAAGTATCATACCGTGGGAAGTTCTCTTCTGATAGGGTTCCTTGGTGGGAACAGCACCTATATCATAAAGGAACTTATGCCAGAAACGGGAATAGAGCAGATGGAGAGTTGTATGCTCCATACCGCCGTTATACCAATCAACAGGCAGCCAATATTTAAGCAGATCTTCAGCTGCGATGGCACTGTCATTATGCGGATCGATATATCTGAGGAAATACCACGAAGAGCCTGCCCACTGAGGCATTGTATCGGTTTCTCTTTGGGCAGGTCCGCCACACTTGGGACATGTAGTTTTGCGCCACTCGGTTGCCTTCATAAGCGGTGATTCGCCGTTCTCACCGGGTTCAAAATCTTCCATTTCGGGAAGTTTAAGAGGAAGCTCATCTTCAGGGATAGCAACCCATCCGCATTTTTCACAGTGAACAAGAGGAATAGGTTCACCCCAATATCTTTGACGGGAGAATACCCAGTCACGAAGTTTATAATTAACCTTTCTTTCGCCCAAGCCGTTCTTTTCGAGCCAGTCAATCATTGCAGGGATTGCCTCTTTAACCGAAAGACCGGTAAGGAACCCTGAATTTACTAAAATGCCGTCGGAAACATCGGTATAAGCTTCTTTCTGAACATCTTCACCGCCTGCAACCACTTCGATAATGGGCAGACCGAATTTCTTTGCAAAATCCCAGTCACGGGTATCGTGAGCAGGAACAGCCATAATTGCACCTGTACCGTAAGTAACCAGAACATAGTCTGAAATCCAAACGGGAATTTTTTCGCCATTTACAGGATTGATTGCCTTTATACCCTCAAGGCATACTCCTGTTTTATCCTTGGCAAGCTCGGTTCTTTCAAATTCAGACTTGCGTGCAGCCTGAGCTTTATATTCGTTAACCTGATCCATATTGGTAATTTTATCAGCGTACTTTTCAATAAAGGGATGTTCGGGCGACAGAACCATGTATGTAGCTCCGAACAGGGTATCGCAGCGAGTGGTGTATACACGGATTTTTTCATCAATGCCGTCTATTTTAAAATCTACCTCAGCACCTTCGCTTCTGCCGATCCAATTCTTTTGCTGAACTTTAACCTTTTCGATATAATCCAAATCATCAAGGTCATCTATAAGACGCTGTGCATATTTGGTTATACGCAGCATCCACTGACTTTTTTCCTTCTGGACAACCTCACTGCCGCAGCGTTCGCAAACACCGTTTACAACCTCTTCGTTTGCAAGACCTACCTTACAGCCTGTACAGAAGTTAATGGGCATTTTTGTTTTATATGCAAGACCATGTTCAAAAAGTTTAAGGAATATCCACTGAGTCCACTTATAATAGTTGGGGTCGGTAGTATTGATTTCCTTTGACCAGTCAAAGGAAAAACCCAACATTTTTAGCTGACGCTTAAAGTTTTTGATATTGTTTTCTGTTACCTTTGCGGGGTGGATTTTATTAGCTATGGCATAGTTTTCGGTAGGAAGTCCGAAAGCGTCCCAACCCATTGGAAAGAGAACATTGTAACCTTCCAGGCGTTTTTTTCTTGAAATAATATCAATTGCCGTATAACCTCTTGGATGACCTACATGTAGACCATGACCTGAGGGATAGGGAAATTCAACAAGTCCGTAAAATTTAGGCTTGGACATATCTGTGCCTGCTGTAAAGCACTGATTGTCATCCCATATTTTCTGCCATTTCGGTTCAATTTCGGCAGGTGAATATTTTGCCATTGGAATCAAGTCCTTTCGTATATAAGAAAATAAATTGTGATTAAACAAAATTAGTTGAGCAGACCGTTTACATCAAGTTTTTTACCGTCAGCCCAAAGATGTTCCAAATTATAAAAATCTCTTGACTCTCCGTAGAATATATGAAAAACTATATCACCATAATCTATCAGTATCCACGAAGTATCACGATAGCCTTCTTTATGAAATGTTCTGTCTGTATCGGATTCCAGTTTTTCCTCCACTTCGTCGGCAAGAGTTCTTGCATGAGTTGAAGAAGAAGCCGTACATATTACAAAATAGTCTGCAACACTTGTAAGGTCTGCTATTTCTATAACCTCAATATCTTTTGCCTTTTTGTCGTCAAGTGCTTTGACGGCAATTTTAAGTGCATCTTTTGCTGTCATTTTTTCATCCTCACTTTATATTGATTTTTTAAAATATGCAATGGCGCTTACCGTGTCAGGATGCAAAGGAGCACCCTTGCTGCGTACATGCTCTTCAGATAGTTCCAGAGCATACAGCATAGCTTTGTCCAAATTCTCATAGGTAAGAGTGCGTAGTGTGGCAAGCCCTTCGAAATCGTCACGATTTGGGTCAATATAGTCCGCAAGATATATTATTTTATCAAGGAGAGTCATATCTGCTCTGCCTGTTGTGTGATAGGTAACAGCATCAATTATCTCCGAATCTTCAATTCCAAAATATTTTTTTGCGAAAGCTGCACCTACGGGTGCATGAAGCAGCTTTCCGTTTGCAAGCTGAAATTTATCAAGCTTAACGCCAAGAGTATCGGCAAGGCAAATAAGCTCGCTGTCCGTCTTGTTTTTGCAGCAATCATGCACAAGTGCGGCGATTTCTGCTTTCTCTATATCCGCACCGTATTTGCGGGCAAGCTTAACAGCCTCCTCCCTTACTCCCATAGTATGAGTAAAGCGGGAGGGTTTCAAATTTTCTTTTAAATAATCGATAATTTGAGGGATTTTTTCTTTCATAATAATTTTATTCTTCGGTGTTTTCATACAGAGAATTTTCTCTTATATAATTATAAACATCCGGGTTGAGAAATTCTTTATACTTTTCAACATTCGACCTGATATGAGTCGATGAAATATCTACAGGGTCCATATGTGCGTAATGGACCTTTGCTCCGAATTTTTCTTCGATATATGCTCCGTCCTTTTCCATATCGTAGCCTTTGCGTCCGATACAAATAATGTCGAGATTTTTAAGCAAGCGCTCCGCTTTTTTCCAGCGGCTCATATAGAGCATATTATCGCCGCCGATAATATAATAAAGCTCAGCATAAGGCATTTCATTACGAAGCTTTTCGAGTGTATTTACCGTATAGCATACTCCCTGTCCTATTTCAATATCACAGGGTATAATACTATCATAATCCTTTAAAGCAAGCTGTGTCATCCTAAAACGATGGTGCTCCGACGGCATATCGTCATGTTTATGAGGAGGGTCGCCGTTTGGAACCACAAGGACAAAATCCAGATTGAAACTGTCTAATGCCGCCTTTGCGATTTGCACATGGCCTAAATGGATGGGATTAAATGTACCGCCCAGGACACCGACTTTTTTTATCATATCGGGTCTTTTTTCCTTTGTACGCAGCTTCATCTGTTCAAGCCGCCACTTATTAATATTATCATGGTGCCCTGACAGAAGCACCGGTGGAACTTCTCTGCCCATAAAAACAGGGGGTCTGGTGTATTGAGGGTATTCTAAAAGCCCGTTATAGTGGGACTCATTTTGGTATGATTCCTCACCCGAAAGGACACCGGGTACAAGACGGGAAACACAATCGATAAGTGCTGCGGCAGGAATTTCTCCGCCGGTTAACACATAATCGCCCATGGAAATCTCTTCGTCCACTATCTCCTCTATTATACGCTCGTCCATACCCTCATAATGGCCGCACAGGATAACAATGTGGTCATAACTTAACAGCTGTTTTGCTTTTGCCTGATTAAAAACACTGCCTTGAGGGGACATGTAGATGACATGAGGTTTTTTATCACATTGTATACTTTTATAAGCGTTATACACAGGCTCAGGCTGCATAACCATACCTGCTCCGCCGCCATAAGGATAGTCATCCACATTTCCATGTTTATCAGTGGAAAAATCCCGTATCTGAACCGTATTAATCTCCAAAATACCCGCCCTTTGTGCTCTGCCGATTATGCTGTCGTCAAGCATGGCACGAACTGAGGACGGAAAGAGTGTTAATACATCAAACCTCATCGTCAACAAGCCCTTTCATAAGTGCAACAATCATTTTGCCCTCGTCCAAGTTAACTTCTTTGATAACCTGGGGAATGGCGGGCAGAAGTATATCTTTGCGCCCGTGGGATTTAACCACATAAACATCGTTACTTCCGGTAGGGAAACAGTCGGACAATTTGCCAAGCAATTTCCCATCATCGGTAACAACTGTAAGTCCGATAAGGTCACAAATATAATATGTGCCGTCGGGCAGTTCTCCCAAGTCATCACGGTCTGCAAAGACAATCATACCCTTGTATGTTTCGGCTGTGTTCATATCATTAACGCCTTTAAGGGTTAAGATAACACTTTGTTTGTGATATCTAACCCTTGTAATTTCAAGCATATTATTGTCTTTATCATATAGTTTATCAAGGCTGTCAAAGACAGAGGGGTCGTCACACCAGGGTGTGAGCTTGACCTCTCCTTTGATGCCGTGAGTGTTGACGATTCTGCCAATCTCTATTTTATTGCTCATACAATTTCTACCGTAATCTTTTTGTTTGTTTTTATTGCCGCAGTTTTCATAATTGTTCTGATGGCTTTGGCAATTTTTCCCTGTTTGCCGATAACTTTACCCATATCGCCTTCTCCTACGGAAAGCTGATATACAACCGAACTTCCCGTTTCGGTTTCGGTAACGGTAACTTCATCGGGATTATCCACAAGGGACTGTGCAATGTAAATAAGAAGGTCTTTCATAATTTAATAGTTCCTTTCTTAAATTAAAGGATATTTGATTTTTTGAGAAGATCTCTTACGGTATCGGTAGGCTGAGCACCGTTTTTAATCCACTTCTGAGCAGCGTCTGCGTCGATTTTGATTTCAGCAGGATTTGTAAGGGGATTGTAAGTACCGATTTCTTCGATAAATCTGCCGTCACGGGGATATCTGCCGTCTGCAACTACCACACGATAAAAGGGAGCCTTCTTTGCACCCATTCTCTTTAAACGAATTTTTACTGCCATCTTTCTTTCACCTCCTGAAAATAAATCTGTTTATTAATAAAAAGGAATTTCACATCCTGTTTTATCCGTTATTAAAACGGGAACTTAAATCTTCCCCGCTTTGCCGCTTTGCCGGACATCTGTCCTGCAAACTGCTTCATCATCTTTTTCATACTGTCAAACTGTTTGACCAGTGCGTTGACCTCATTAATCGAAACGCCGGAGCCCGCCGCAATTCGTTTTTTCCGGCTCATATTCATAAGATCCGGATTCGCCCGTTCTTCCGGTGTCATCGATAAAATAATCGATTCTGTCCGCTTCATCTGGGCTTCGCTGCCGCTCAGGTCCATGTTTTTCATCTGATTTCCGAGTCCCGGAATCATCGAAAGCAGATCCTGTATATTTCC
>URVP01000014.1 GCA_900551345.1 uncultured Eubacteriales bacterium | reverse complement strand
TAATTGCAGTGGGGCTGATAGTAGGTCTTGCCCTCTTATACTTTGGCACACCCCTGTTAAAGATATATCTGCCCGATGATATGAAAGCAGTTGAATACGGGCTGATCAGAATTGCGGTTATATTTTCCACTTATTTCTTGTGTGGATTTCACGAGGTTATTGTGGGTACGCTCAGAGGAATCGGCGCATCAATTATGCCAACGCTTAACAGCGTTTTTGCAATATGCGTACTTCGTATAATATGGATTGCCACCGCCTTTAACGCATACAAAACCTTTTTTGTGCTCTTTCTGTCATACCCGTTATCATGGGGAGCTGCCATTATTATGCAGATTATCTGCTACGCCTTGGCAATGCGCAAAATAAATAAAACTAACACAATAGTAAATTGGTAATTAAAAACATAAACACTGTCTAAAAAACTTAGACAGTGTTTTATTTTGGCAAGAATCTATATGTTCCGTTTACCTCTCCAGTCTGCCTCGCAGCAGTACATCCGCCAGACGAATGGGATTAAACGGGATTATGGGATATAAATAAGGTTTTTCATCAGCAGTTTTTGTAAATGCCGCAATCAGTACGATTACTATAAGTCCTGCTACGAAACCTATCCAACCAAATATTGCCGTGAGGACAATAAGCATAATTCGATGAATCAAAATGGCATATCCCAGCTCAGTATTGGGCTGAGCATACATGGCAACGGACAAAAATGCCGTATAAAAGACAGCTTCGTATGACAGCCAGCCTGCGGACACGGCAAACTCTCCCACAAAAAGAGAGCCTACTATGCTCAGTGCAGAACCGAGAGTTGTGGGGGTGTTCAATGTGGAAATACGCATTATTTCCATTATAAGCTCCATTATAAGAAGCTGAAAAATAACGGGGGTTGGTACAGGGTCTTCAATAAGCACAAATTTAAGCCAGTCGGGCAGTGATTGTTGATTTTGCAGCAGTACCAGCCACACAGGTGTAAGAATCAGAGATATAAATATGGTGAAAAGCCGTACACTTCTGTAAAAGGTTGCTATAAGCGGCGGAAAGTAATAATCATTCGCATCCATAAGCAAATCCACGAATTTTGCCGGAACAATCATGGCAGCAGGAGAATTGTCCACCAGCAAAACCAGATTACCTTCAAGAATTGCCGCACTTGTAATATCCGGCCGCTCCGAATAGCGTATCATGGGCAAAGGGTTGTACCACTTAGGCGGAAACAGATGCTCGGCAACGGTTTCCTGATTCATAGCGATTGAACCCACATTCATCTTTTTAAGTTTATCCGTTATCTTATTGATAAGTTTTTCATCACATTTTCCCTTGAGGTAGCATACTATTACATCAGCATTGCCCGTAAGCACTGCTTTTAAGATTAAGTCGGGGTGTCTTATTCTTCGTCTTATAAGGGCAGCATTGAAAACGGATATTTCAAGAAACCCATCATGAGCACCTCTGACTACCTTATCTTTTTCCGGCTCCGCAACACCACGCTGCGGATACCCTTTAGCCTGTACGGCATAAGCTTGTTCTATGCCATCAATTATAAGCAAAGGCGAGCCGGTCATAATATGATGAACAGCCATATCAAATTCGTCCGTTATATCCAGCTCGACAAAAGGGAGTAAACTGCCTACAAATTTATCAGCGTCAAAGGTTTCCCCTTCCTTTGTGTGCGAATCACCTATTATATGCCTCATTACATTGGTAAGCACATCGTTCTGAGCGTCGCCGTCCACAAAATACAGGCAGCATTTCTGACTTCCTATATTAAATTCACGAGTAAGAATATCAAAGTTATCTTCAATGTTCAGCACCTGATCCAAACACTTTTTATTTTCCTCCAGTAAGGAAGAAAGTTTGTGCATCATACCTGCTTAAGTGTCACCTGCAATTCGAAATGTCCCTGCACGCTCTGACAAACCGGACACATCTGCGGTGCTTTTTCTCCCTGATGAATATATCCGCATACCGAACACCGCCATATAGCACCTGCATTTTCCTTATACAATGTTCCGTCGCTTTCCTTTTGTGCCAGCATGGAAAAGGATTTATGATGACTGCCTTCTATACCGGCGATAAGACGGAATGAATTTGCCACATCTTTAAAACCTTCTTTATCGGCTATTTCTGCAAAACGGGGGTATACCTCCGAATATTCGTCCTGTTCCGCTTTTGCTGCGTCTTTTAGGTTCATAACAGTTTCACCTATAGTGTACGGATAACCGGCGTCTATGTTCAGATTTTCCACACGGGTTGGTGACAGCTTGTTGATGTGGTCGAAGAATATTTTTGCATGTGCATATTCATTATCAGCAATTTCATCAATCAAGCGTGCAAGATAGGGCTGTCCCTCTTTACGGGCAAGAGACGCATAAAATCTGTATCTTGTTCTCGCCTGACATTCACCTGCAAAGGCTCTTCCTAAATTTACAATGGTTTCTGAATTATTAAAGTCCATATATATCACTCCTTTAAGGATATTTTTTACCTAAATAGGGGATTATATACAGACTTTAAATATGTTATTGAAGATTCAGCTTGTTTTTCAGAAAATATGAAGTAATAAACCAATATGCCGCAGCATATACCGCTTGCAGTACAATTACCCCTACAATAAACATATCTGCTGTTTCTAATAGAGAAGTATAAAACACTTCCGATTGTGAAATACAGCTTATTATTATTGAATTTATTATTTGAGATACAATGTAAAAACCAATAAAAGTCAATATTGATTTAAAGGTTTTCTTTGCACTGAAACTATGACCTACCGCCATAGATGCATAAAGCATAAGATTTGTTCCTATTAAAGTTACCAAACCAAGAAGTGCTACTTCAAACATACGCAGTATGATAATCGGATCTTCTGATAAAATACTTGTCAGGCGGGATATTGCTTTAAATATATCCAATATATTTGTCCCGGTGCCTGCACATACGGAAAACAAAACCGTAAATAAGGAAACAACCATTGCGCCAATCTGAAATATGCATGATGAAATTAATATTGAAGCAATATTTGCAGCAGGTTTTACCGGCAAAGTATTCATCAGATAACCTTGACTTCCCAATAGGTTTTTTCTAAAGTGCGATACGGACAGCACAAGGCTAAGCACCAAGGAAGCTGCTATAAGCAGTGTATAAAGCACATATACCAATACCGTTATAAGTCTGAAGAAAGAAAAAGTATTAAACAAAGCAGAATCGGTATTTCCATTTCCAAAGAAAAATATGGAAATAAACCCCATAAGAATAACAGCACCATAAAGAGGAAGCAGCAATCTTCCCATGGCTTTTAAGTCATATTTTAAAAGTTTTCCTAACATCTGAATACCTCCCTGAACAATTCGTCAACGCTCATTTGTTTTTCCTCTCTTATGCTGTCCACTGTAGATTGCAGAATAATCTTTCCGTTATTAATAAACAGCACTTCGTCAAGGATTTTTTCCACATCCGAAATCAAATGCGTTGAGATTACCACAGTAGAATTTTCGTTATAATTGGCAATAATGGTATTTAATATATAATCTCTGGTGGCAGGGTCTACTCCGCCCATTGGTTCATCTAACAGGTAAAGGTCCGCTTCCCTGCTCATAACCAAAATAAGCTGTACCTTTTCTTTTGTGCCTTTTGATAGTTCTTTAAGATGAGCGGTTTTGTCTATACCGAGATTTTCAACCATTGTATTAGCTTTTTCTTCATTAAAATCCGAATAAAAATCCTTATAAAACCTGATAAGCTGTTCAACCCTCATCCAGTCAGGCAAAGCAATGGTATCTGAAAGATAAGAAACAATTTTCTTTGTATCTATACCCGGCTGTTTACCATCGATAAGCAATTCTCCCGATGTAGGCGTAAGAAGCCCATTTGCAATTTTTATAAGAGTCGTTTTACCGCTGCCGTTGGGTCCCAGCAAACCTACAATCTTTCCTCTTCCCAGTGCAAAAGTTACATCGGAAAGAGCTTCAATTTTTTTATATCTCTTGTACAGTGAGCGGCACTCCAATATGTTTTCACTCATCTTTAATTCCTCCTTCATATTCCTTTATAAGACTGATTACCTCTGATTTTTTTAACCCTATTTTTTGCATTTCGTCAAAAAACTCTTCGAGCTTTTCCTTTGCCGCCTCAGCCTTAAGAGCAGCTATCTTTTGTGTATCATCAGTAACAAACCTGCCCGCCGTCCTGTTGGCATACACAAGACCCATCTCTTCAAGCTCTGCCAAAGCTCTTTGCATGGTATTGGGATTTACACCTGCCTGAGCTGCAAGTTCTCTGACCGGCATGAGTTTTTGACCCGGCATAAGCTTCCCGGAAATTATAAATCCTTTCATATGACTTATAATCTGGGTATATATGGCTCGGTCGTTGTCAAAATTCCATTTCACCTCATCATCTCCCTGCATATTGTATTATTTAATTAATACAATAACACAATAATACAATTTTGTCAACAGTTTTTTTATATTTTATAAAAATACTTTTATTATTGACGATACAGGTGTATAATCAGCCTGACTTTACATAAACGCCATAAAATTGCAAATAAATAAAAATATTATCACAATTGAGCATTTTAAATCGTGTTTATAGTGAAAGGAGTTGATGAAGAATGGATAGCAGCTCAGTTCGGCCGACTGACAGCGAAATCAATCACACAGTAAACACTTATGCTGATACTTTGTTCAGACTGTGCTTTTCCTCTTTGCAAAGCACCTCTGATGCGGAAGATGCCGTTTCCGACACATTTTTTAAATACATAACCAAAGCACCGTTATTTATAAACGAAGAGCACAAAAAAGCGTGGCTTATAAAAGTAGCGGTAAATACTTGTAAGGATATGCATCGATTTAGAAAAAGAAATCTTGTTGCAGCTGATGAGGAAGTTTGCAGTTATTGTTCAGAACCGGAAGACCGCAGTATACTGGAAGCTGTGATGAATCTTCCCCTTAAATATAAAACCGTTATTCATCTGTTTTATATTGAGGGCTATAAAACCGATGAAATTGCAAAAATACTTTCGGTTTCCCCTGCAGCAGTCAGAAAACGGCTTCAGTATGGCAGAAAAATATTAAAAGAAAAGTATCGGGAGGATTTATAATGGATAAAAATAAATACCAAAAAGCAATGGAAAATGTCCATATAAGTAAAGAGGCACAACAAAAAATACTTGAAAAGAGCGTTAAATTTAATAAAAAGGAGAGAATAAACACTATGTCAAAGAAAAAGATTACTCTTATAGCCGCCGCAGCTGTTATGGTGCTGGGAATAACCGCATTCGCAGCAAGCGGGATTATATCAAGCTGGAACTCTTCATCATCGTCGGTTTCCGATTACACCGAGCTCCCCACCGCCGAGCAGTGTATAAAAGATGTAGGATATGCACCTATACTTATTGAGCAATTTGAAAACGGTTATACCTTTAACGATGGCAGTATAGTAAGCAATTCACTGGAAGATGAAAGCGGAAAATCAGTAGAAAAATTTAAATCATTTACTTTCAGATATACTAAAGATGACAACGAACTTTTGCTTTCTCAGGAGAAATTTAATTCCGAAATGGAAAATTACGGTGAGATTATTTCTTCGGATAAGGGCGTTGATATATATTATAACGAATATACCAACAAATTGGTTCCGCCTGATTATGAACTGACAGAAGAAGATAAAAAAGCTGAAGCAAACGGCGATCTTGTATTCAGCTATGGAAGTGCAGAGGTTACAGTGCAAAATGTAAAGGTTTTGTCTTGGAAAGTCGGTGACCTGCATTGCAGCATAACCGCAATCGACAGCCCTCTCAGCTCCGATGAGCTGGTAGAAATGGCATATGAAATAATACAAAACAAATAAGGAAAAAAATAAGGAGTCGTATTACATATGCTCCTATCATTATCTTAAACAGCAATACCATCTGCAAATCCTGAACAGGTCCGGTAAAAACGGACAATAGACAAAATCCCCCTAATGCAGGATAATTGAACTGCCCCAATTTGTGCGTACGGTACAAATTGGGGCAGTTCATGCCTTGCCGGGGCTATTGCCATATATATTTTATTCAACAACAGGTTTTAAGCATAAATTTTTATACTTGGTTATTTCAACTTTCTTAATTCACGCACAACAGATGCAATAGGAAGTCCCACCACATTGAAATAATCTCCTTCAATACGCTTTATAAGCAGGCATCCCTTGCCTTGAATACCATAAGCACCGGCTTTATCCATAGGCTCTCCGCTTTGTACATAATCATCTATTTCCATAGATGTAAGAGGATAAAACTCTACCTTTGTTTCGCAGCAAAAAGTATTTTCTCCCTGCGGACTGATAATCGTAACGCCGGTAAATACACTGTGCGTTTTGCCGCTGAGCAGGCTGAGCATATGCCTTGCTTCTTCAATATTTCCGGGCTTCCCAAGTATCATATTATCAACCGAAACAACCGTATCTGCACCTATAACGGTATTTTTTCCGTCGAATACACTGCGAGCTTTGATTTTACTTAAATATTCTGATGCCTCACCGGGAGAATTTATATTATCCGGCAATGTTTCATCTGCATTTGCAGGGATTACCGTAAAATCGATCCCGGCAAGTTCAAGCAGTTGTTTTCTTCTTGGTGAATTTGATGCAAGCACTATCACTTTAATCGCCCCATTCTCTAATGTCGAAATATATAGTGTGCATATTTTACCATAAAACAACACGCTATTCAATGGAAATATTTACAAACAATTACGAATTATTGGGGTTATAATGAGCTAATCTTATAAAAATTCGACACAGTCCCCTATTGTTTTCACACGGGTATATTTATTTGTCCAGATCCCATAATACTGTCTGTTTTCCGTCATCGTCCACAAATACAATTTTGCTTATTTTTCTAAAATCCATACTCACTGTTGACGAATTGTAGTCCTGTGCACGGTTGCCCAGCAAAGTTGTTTTAAAAGCAGATATATATATGGTATCTTCTTCTGCATCAGCTACATCAGCATAAATTATATCTCGCAGAAAATACGGACTGCTTACGGTAACGGCTGTTACTACATTGCCGCTTTTTTCTGCCGCTTCTTCACTTATATTTATACTGCCGCCTCCAAGCTCAGGAATGGCAACAGAGAACACTTCGCTGGTATCTTCTTCCCCATTGAAATTGTCACAGCCCCGTCTTTCTCCTGCTTTATATCCTCTATTGGATAAACCGTTGCCGAAACGGATATGTCACTAAGCGGCACCTCTTTAAGCGGAACTCTGAAAAGAATCTGAAAGGCTCCAAACAATATCACAATACTTACCGCAAAACACAATACGGCGATTTTAAGCTTTCGGTTAAGTCTTTTTCTAATCTTTTTCATAAGTATTTTATCCTCCTCTTCTCCTCCGTCCAGCCCTTCCAAATCTTGATTTCCATTCTGCATGGAATCTTTCAACCTTTTGCACTCCTCACATGCAAGCAAATGTTCAGTCACAGCTTCACGACTTAAACTACTCAGCACAGAATCAATATAGCCGGGCAGCAAATCCCTGACAATTTCACACGGCAGTTTAATCCTCATAATGAATCATTCCTTTCAGTTTATTTTTAGTACGATAGAATACAACCCTTGTCCAGTTTTCACTCTTTCCCAATATTCCCCCGATTTCTTTAAAGGTCAAATCTGCAAACAGCTTAAGGTACATTACCTCTCTGTATTCATGGTCTATTGACTGCAAAGCTCTGTACAGCATAACCCTCCTGTCTTTTTCGATGATTTTTTCCTCAGGTGAGGGGGCAGTATCCTCAACAGTTTGTGCTAAATGCGATGATATATTGACATTGGTATTCTCTTTCTTCCTGATATAGTCAAAATATGTATTCTTCCCTATGGTGCAAAGCCAGGCAAGCATATTTCCGCCCTTAAACCTGTCTATATTTTTTATTGCTTTTAGGAAAACCTCTGATGTGATGTCATCAGCTATGTCATTATTACCGCACAAAGAAATCAAATACCATTTTACCGGTTTGGCATACCTGCCGTACATTTCTTCTATCATCGAATCGCTTTTCAACCCTTTTTCACCTCCTCTGTATATTAAACGAATAAACTCACAATTCGTTACACTTCTTCTAAAAAAGTATAACATATCTTATCAATAGATACCGCAGGATAATTTTGCATAAAAAAATTGCCCTCTCATAATGGGAGGGCTAAATCACTTAATTCACGGCTTAGTCTCTTAAATTCACATTCTACACAGAAAAAACATCAATAAATTCAGGTTCACACACAGGCATCATAGTGCGGAAGTCTTCCCACACCATAACCTTTGCCGAAGTATATGCATTATCCGATATAAAAGTTATTTCCTGATTTTTGCATACATTCGTCTGCACATCAATTAGTTTGTCGCCATTGTATAGTGCAAAAATAACGATACTGTTTTCGGGAATATTATATCCCGTCACATCAAAGATCGTCTCACTGTCCATAGTGGTTGAAGAAACATCTATAGAAGGAGAATTATAATGTATCGTTGCGCTCAATAACGCTTCATTGTCGAAACCTATTTCAATATTATTCCACTGCTGCTCGCTTCCGGGAAAATACACATCAGTTAATGCAACACAGTTTGAAAACGCACTATTGCCTATCTGTGTTACGGTATAAGGAATTGTTATTGTTTCAAGTGAGACGCACGTATCGAATAAAAGGTCAGGAATTACCGTTACATCTTTCTCAAAAGTTACTTTTTTTAATCCCGTGAAAGCAAATATGTTACTTCCGCAAGAAGATAGTTCTTTAGGGATATTTATTTTTTCCAGATTAACACAGTCTGAAAAAACATTATTTCCCATGCCTTCAAGCTTTTTAGGAAGATTTACATATGTTAAAGAACTGCAAAAACTGAATGCATGGTCTTCGATTTCAGTCACACTGTCAGGAATATACAACTCGCTCAAAGATATACAATGCTGAAAAGCAGATTGCCCTATTTGTGTTACACCGTATGGTATTATTACCGTTTTTAAAGAATCACAATACCAAAAGGCATGATTATCTATCCGCTGAACAGTTTCAGGTATTTCTACACGCTCAAGCAAATCACAATATGTAAACAAATTCCCGGGTATTTCCGTTATGCCGTCTTCAAATGTAACTGCTTTCAGTCCCGTATCCGCGAATATATTGAATCCACAGCTCTTCAACGATTTGGGTATATGGATTTCTGTTATTTTAGAGCATCCCTTAAATGCATTGTTATTTAACACCTCAAGAGATTTAGGAAGTTTTATGTCCGATAAGGACGAGCAATTAAAAAATGCATTCTGCCCTATTTCGGTCACGCTGTCAGGCATTATTACATTATTTAAAGAAATACAATCTCTGAACGCTCTATCTCCTATTTTGCTGACGCCGTCAGGGATTTCTACAGATTCAATCGAACCGCAGCCGGAAAAAAGATCTTTAGGGATTTCAGATAAATTTTCATCTAATGTTGCGCTCTTTAAACCTGTATTGGCAAACATATCCCACCCACAATTTATCAAACCACTTGGAATATGTATTTCGGTCAGTTTTTTGCAACCGTCAAAAACATCTCTACCCATATAGGCTACTGAGTTAGGGATAGTCACATTACTAAGCAAAGTACATTCAGAAAACGCACTATCCTCTATTACAATTACACTGTCGGGTATGGTTACACTTATTAAAGAGGTACACTCGTAAAAAGCATCAGCACCTATTTTAGTAACGGGCATGCCGTCTATTTGAGAAGGTATAACAACTTCAGACTCTAAGCCTAAATACTCGGTAATTATAACTTCCCCGGCATCTGTGGCATAGGAAAACTCATCTGAGACATCTGCGAATACCACATTTGACCCTGTCAGTACGATAACAGTAAAAACAAAACAAAGTGAAACTAATAATGGGAAGATGCGATTTTTCATAATTTTCAGCCTCCTCAAAATATTGAGTATGCAACCAATCAGTGTATGATAAATACATACTCTCCTAATATCACATAAGTTTTATCAAACTTAAAATCACGTAAAATAATTTTGATTATGTTAAGCTTTATTAACTTATATGACAACACAATTGTATCACAAATGGTAATTTTTTACAATAGTAGTTTACATTAATTTAGGGTGCAAATATAAGCTGCATTATTCAGATTTATAACACAAGCTGCTTTACACCATTATGGGCAGAGGTGGGTTTTTTCAGATTATTGGGTTTTTCAGATTATAAGGATAAAAAAAGCTTGACTATGCATTTGCATAGTCAAGCCATTTTTTATAAGTGAAATTATTCGATAATTTCGGAAACAACGCCTGAACCTACTGTTCTGCCGCCTTCACGAATAGCGAAACGAAGTTCCTTTTCGATAGCGATAGGAGTAATAAGTTCAACTGTCATTTCAACATTATCACCGGGCATGCACATTTCTGTGCCTTCAGGAAGCTGAATAACACCGGTAACGTCTGTTGTTCTGAAATAGAACTGAGGTCTGTAGTTGTTGAAGAACGGAGTATGACGGCCGCCTTCTTCCTTGGTCAATACATAAACCTGACCCTTGAACTTGGTGTGAGGATGAATTGAACCGGGCTTAGCAAGAACCTGTCCTCTCTTGATTTCGTTTCTCTGAACACCACGAAGAAGAGCACCGATGTTGTCGCCTGCTTCAGCGTAGTCAAGAAGCTTTCTGAACATTTCGATACCTGTTACAACAACTTTTCTTGACTCGTCTTCAAGACCAACGATTTCAACTTCTTCACCAACAGTGAGCTTACCTCTTTCTACTCTACCTGTAGCAACTGTACCACGACCTGTGATTGAGAATACATCCTCAACAGGCATAAGGAAGGGCTGGTCGCTCTTACGGTCAGGAGTAGGAATATATGAATCTACAGCTTCCATAAGCTTAAGAATGGGAGCATATGCAGGATCATTGATATCTGTTGAAGTGCTTTCAATTGCCTGAAGAGCAGAACCTGTGATGATCGGAATTTCATCGCCCGGGAAATCGTATTCAGAAAGAAGGTCTCTGATTTCCATTTCTACAAGTTCAAGAAGTTCAGGATCGTCAACCTGGTCAGCCTTATTCATAAATACTACGATATAAGGAACGCCAACCTGACGGGAAAGAAGGATATGCTCTCTTGTCTGAGGCATGGGACCATCTGCTGCTGAAACAACAAGGATAGCGCCGTCCATCTGAGCAGCACCTGTGATCATGTTCTTAACATAGTCAGCATGTCCGGGGCAGTCAACGTGAGCGTAGTGACGATTGTCAGTTTCATACTCAACGTGAGCTGTTGAAATTGTGATACCTCTTTCTCTTTCTTCGGGAGCTTTATCGATCTGGTCGTAAGCAGCGTAGTTAGCCTTACCCTGAAGAGAAAGAACCTTTGTAATAGCCGCTGTAAGAGTAGTCTTACCATGGTCAACGTGGCCGATTGTACCAATGTTGACATGGGGCTTATTTCTTTCGAATTTTTCTTTTGCCATTTTAGTTTCCTCCTTAATATATAGGGATTAATAATTATTTTACTAATATTATACAATAGGTTTCAGCAAAAATCAAGCATTGTTTTTTGCTCTTGAAGATATAATAGTCTCCTGAATATTCTTGGGAACAGCTTCGTAGTGGCTGGGCTGCATTGAGTACTGACCACGACCCTGTGTTCTTGAACGAAGTTCTGTTGCATAACCGAACATTTCGCTAAGAGGAACATTAGCCGCAATAGCCTGTACACCATTTCTTGCTTCCATACCGAGAATCTGTCCACGGCGTGAGTTAAGGTCACCCATAACATCACCCATATATTCTTCGGGAACGATAACATCTACACGCATAATAGGTTCTTTAAGAACGGGGTCTGCCTTTTTGCAGCCATCCTTAAAGGCCATTGAAGCAGCGATCTTAAACGCCATTTCAGAAGAGTCAACTTCATGATATGAACCATCATAAAGAGTAGCTCTTACATCAACCACATTGTAGCCGGCAAGTACACCTGACTGCATTGCACCCTGAATACCTGCATCAACTGCGGGGATATATTCCTTGGGAATAGCACCGCCCACGATTTTGTTAACAAATTCGTAGCCTTTACCTGCCTCAAGGGGTTCAAGTTCAAGAAGAACATGACCGTACTGACCTTTACCGCCGGACTGACGAGCATATTTATGCTCAACTTTAACAGGCTTGCGGATTGTTTCTTTATATGAAACCTGAGGATTACCTACATCGGCTTCAACTTTAAACTCACGAAGAAGTCTGTCAACAATAATCTCAAGGTGAAGCTCACCCATACCTGCGATAATTGTCTGACCTGTTTCTTCATCTGTATAGGTCTTGAATGTGGGATCTTCTTCTGCAAGCTTTGCAAGAGCGATACCCATTTTTTCCTGACCTGCTTTTGTCTTAGGTTCAATAGCAACACGGATAACCGGTTCGGGGAAGTCCATTGATTCGAGAATAATAGGATGATTCTCGTCACAAAGTGTATCACCGGTAGTTGTATTCTTAAGACCTACAGCAGCAGCTATATCACCTGAATATACCATCTCAATATCTTCTCTGTGATTAGCGTGCATAAGAAGAATACGACCGATTCTTTCCTTATTGTCCTTATTTGCGTTGTATACATGCGATCCGGCAGTGAGTGTACCTGAATATACTCTGAAGAAACAAAGCTTTCCAACAAAGGGGTCGGTAGCAATCTTAAATGCAAGAGCAGCAAACGGCTCATCATCAGAGGAATGTCTGTATTCTTCAGTTTCAGTTCCGGGAATTACACCCTTAATTGATTCTACATCGGTAGGAGCGGGCATAAAGTCAACGATTGCATCAAGCAAAGGCTGAACACCCTTGTTTCTGTATGAAGTTCCGCATGTAACAGGAACCATTTCATTTGCAATAGTAGCCTTACGAATTGCCTTTTTAATTTCAGCTTCTGTAAGTTCTTCTCCGTCAAGGTACTTCATCATAAGTTCCTCGTCGGTCTCAGCTACTGATTCAAGAAGGGCTGCACGATATTCATCAGCCTTTTCTTTCATGTTATCCGGAATTGCGGATTCTTCCATTACCTTACCAAGGTCGTCCGTATAAATTATGGCTTCCATCTTAATAAGGTCAATAATGCCGACAAACTCGTCTTCAGCACCGATGGGAAGCTGAATCGGAACAGCATTACATTTAAGTCTGTCTTTGATCATATTGAGTACATTATAAAAATCTGCACCCATAATGTCCATCTTATTTACATATATCATTCTCGGTACTTTGTACTTATCAGCCTGTCTCCATACGGTTTCAGACTGGGGCTCAACACCGCCTTTTGCGCACATAACCGTAACAGAACCATCAAGAACACGAAGTGAACGCTCAACTTCTACAGTAAAGTCTACGTGTCCGGGAGTGTCGATGATGTTTATTCTGTGACCTTTCCACTGGCAAGTTGTAGCAGCGGAAGTGATAGTGATACCACGCTCCTGCTCCTGTTCCATCCAGTCCATGGTGGCTGCGCCGTCATGAACTTCACCGATTTTATGAACTCGTCCGGTATAGAACAGAATTCTTTCGGTAGTCGTTGTCTTTCCGGCGTCGATATGAGCCATAATACCGATATTTCTGGTTTTCTCCAAACTAAAAGCTCTACCCATTATTTACCTCCATAAGCGATTAAGCAAAGCCGCATATTACCAACGGTAATGTGCGAAAGCCTTGTTTGCTTCTGCCATCTTGTGTGTATCTTCCTTTTTCTTAACAGCTGCACCGGTTCCGTTCATGGCATCCATAATTTCACCGGCAAGTCTTTCACGCATGGTTCTCTCATTACGAGCGCGTGAATAAACCGTAAGCCATCTGAGGCCGAGTGTCTGCTTTCTGTCGGGACGAACCTCCATAGGAACCTGGTAGGTAGCACCGCCGACACGACGAGCCTTAACCTCTAACTGAGGCATAATATTATTCATAGCAGCTTCAAAAACCTCAATGGGGTCTTTATCAAGCTTTTCCTTTATGATATCAAATGCATCATAAACAATTTTCTGCGCCACACCCTTTTTGCCGTCCAGCATGATGCTGTTGATAAGGCGGGTTACAACCTTGCTGTTGTAAAGCGGGTCAGGCAATACATCCCTTTTGGGGATAAAACCTCTTCTTGGCACTTTTCTTCCCTCCTGTTTTGTGATTTTTTCAGGGCAAACTACACCCTTTCACTTAGAAGCGCATCAGCACTTCAGGTACTCGAGACGCACACAGGCGTCCCGTCAGTGCGCAAATTAAGGTATATAAAAATTATATATATTAAAAAACGCACTTGTTTTGAATTAAGCTAAATTACTTACCTGCCTTGGGCTTCTTAGCACCGTACAAGCTACGGCTCTGAAGTCTGCCGGCAACACCTGCTGTATCAAGAGTACCACGGATAATGTGATATCTAACACCGGGCAGGTCCTTAACTCTACCGCCTCTGATAAGAACAACGCTATGTTCCTGGATATTGTGACCAATACCGGGGATATAAGCTGAAACTTCGATACCGTTTGTCAGACGAACTCTGGCAAGTTTGCGAAGAGCAGAGTTAGGCTTTTTGGGGGTCATGGTCTTAACAACCGTACATACACCTCTCTTTTGGGGTGATTCGGTGTCGATAGGTCTCTGCTTGAGGGTGTTGAAACCACGAAGCATTGCAGGAGCCTTTGACTTCTTAACGGAAGTTTGACGACCCTTTCTAACTAACTGATTAAATGTTGGCAAATCCTTTGCACCTCCTTAAATTATAGTAATATAACAGCAACGGCTGCGCCCACGCTTATACCGCAGGCGTTACCGAGTTGTTCCATTGATTCAGCCACCGTTACCTGAATATGTTTTTCTTGGCATAAACTGATAAACGGCTGCTTTACTTTATCATCACAGTCGGAGGCGACATAGGCTTTAAGAGCCTTGCCTTCCTCCACTGCTTTTTGTGATTGTTTTATGCCTACAACTTTTTTATCTGTTAATAAGTCTTCTAACATTCGCCTTTACCGAATTCCTTTCATTTCCTGCTGTTTAAGTAATCATTCGCCAAAAAGCAGAAAGATTATACCACTCTTTGGGACTTTTGTCAACTACCTTATTCGATTACATATTCAGAAGGAGTTTCAGCCTGTTCTTGGACAGGTTTTACAGAAATGCTTCTGTATTTCTGAACACCGGTTCCGGCAGGAACAAGCTTACCTATAATTACATTTTCCTTAAGGCCAATAAGCGGATCGATCTTACCCTTAATAGCTGCATCGGTGAGTACTCTGGTTGTTTCCTGGAAGGAAGCGGCTGAAAGGAATGAATCTGTTGCAAGAGAAGCTTTGGTGATACCCATAAGAACATGACTGTACTTAGCGGGTTCTCTGCCTTCTTCTTCAAGTTGCTTGTTTACTTCATAAAGCTCATTCTTATCTACCATTGAACCAACAAGATATTTAGAATCTCCCGATTCTTCAATTTTCACCTTACGCATCATCTGACGAACAATAACCTCAATGTGTCTGTCATCAATGTCAACACCCTGGAGCCGGTACACACGCTGCACTTCCTGGATAAGATAGTTATGAACAGCAGCTACACCCTTTATCTTAAGAATATCGTGGGGATTTACAGAACCTTCTGTAAGCTCATCGCCTGCCTTAAGAATATCACCGTCACGAACACATATTCTGGAACCGAACGGGATAAAATAGGTTGCAGTTTCGCCGGTGTCCTGATTAGTAACAATGATTTCTCTCTTTTTCTTAGTGTCCTGAATACTTACAACACCATCGATTTCAACAATAATTGCAAGACCCTTGGGCTTTCTTGCTTCAAACAACTCTTCAACACGGGGAAGACCCTGTGTGATGTCATCGCCGGCAACACCGCCTGTATGGAAAGTACGCATTGTAAGCTGTGTACCGGGTTCACCGATTGACTGAGCCGCAATAATACCAACTGCTTCGCCCACATTTGCTTCACCTGCTGTAGCAAGGTTAGCACCGTAACATCTGGAGCACACGCCGTACTTAGCACGACAGGTAAGAACGGAGCGAATTTTAACTTCTTTAATGCCGGCAGCAATAATCTTTTTAGCGTCAGCATCACGCATAAGCCCATTTCTGGGGAAGATTATCTCGCCAGTTGAGGGGTCTACAATATCTTCAGCAGCGTATCTGCCGGTAAGACGGTCAAACAGTTCCTCAATAACTTCATTGTGGTCTTTTATGGTTGAAACCACAATGCCGTCATCAGTACCACAGTCAAGCTCACGAATGATAACTTCTTGTGATACATCAACAAGTCTTCTTGTAAGGTAACCTGAATCGGCTGTACGAAGCGCTGTATCGGCAAGACCTTTTCTTGCACCGTGAGTCGAAATGAAATATTCAAGAATATTAAGACCTTCACGGAAGTTTGCTCTGATGGGAATTTCTACCGTACGACCTGATGTATCAGCCATAAGTCCACGCATACCTGCAAGCTGACGAATCTGATTGATACTACCACGGGCACCGGAATCTGCCATCATGAATATGGGGTTATATTTATCCAGGTTCTTCATAAGAGCCTTTGTTACATCGTCGCTGGCTGTACTCCATGTATCAATAACCATGTTGTAACGCTCTTCGTCAGACATAAGACCTCTTCTGAATGTTTTGGTAATTTCCTCAACCTTATTCTCAGCTTCAGAAAGAATCTTAGCCTTAACACCGGGGATTTCCATATCGGATACGCTGATTGTAATAGCGCCTCGTGTGGAATATTTATATCCCATTGCTTTAATATTATCAAGAACCTCTGCTGTCTTAGTTGCACCGTGTACTTTTATACACTTGTCAACTATCTGACCGAGAGCCTTTTTACCTACAAGGAAGGATATTTCCGGAACGAAATAATTCTCTTCCTGCGTTCTGTCAACAAAGCCAAGGTCCTGAGGAATCTTTTCATTAAATATCAATCTGCCGATGGTTGTAGATATAACCGCTCTGCGGATTTCACCATCAATTTCTTTTTCAACACGGACATTAATGGGTGCATGAAGACCTACGGAATTATTTTCATAAGCAAGAATCGCTTCATTATACGAAGTGAAATATTTGCCTTCACCGATTTCGCCTTTAAATGCGCCCTCTTCGGTGAATTCAGCAGGCTTTTTGCCGGCAGCTTCAAGTTCTTCGTTTATTTTAAGAAGGCAGCGTCCATTTTCATCGGGAGTCATATAGTTCACTTTAGACTCAACTTCAAGACCGCTGTCGCCGGGATTTGTGATAACAACCTCTTTTGGTTTCATTATGGTAAGATAGTAACTTCCCAGCACCATATCCTGAGTAGGCACAGTAACGGGTTTACCGTCCTGAGGTTTAAGCAGATTGTTTGCAGAAAGCATAAGGAATCTTGCTTCAGCCTGAGCCTCTACCGAAAGGGGTACATGGACAGCCATCTGGTCACCGTCAAAGTCAGCATTATAAGCGGTACATACAAGAGGATGGAGTTTAAGAGCACGACCCTCAACAAGTACCGGTTCAAATGCCTGAATACCAAGTCTGTGAAGTGTGGGGGCACGGTTGAGAAGAACGGGGTGTTCTTTAATAACCTGTTCAAGCACATCCCATACCTCGTCTTTAAGACGCTCTACCATTCTCTTAGCACTCTTTATGTTGTGTGCGTATCCATCTTCTACAAGTTTTTTCATAACAAAAGGTTTAAACAGTTCAACTGCCATTTCCTTGGGAAGACCGCACTGATAAATCTTAAGTTCAGGGCCTACAACGATAACCGAACGGCCCGAATAGTCAACACGCTTACCGAGAAGGTTCTGACGGAAACGTCCCTGCTTACCTTTAA
>URVP01000013.1 GCA_900551345.1 uncultured Eubacteriales bacterium | reverse complement strand
CTTAATGTCATTATTATGAATTTTCTAATTTGCATCTTTCTGTCATATTTGCTAATTAGAATCGAACTGTTTTTTTTATTTGCTAAGATTTTTTGTTTTTTGCTAATTGGAAATTAGCTCGTCTTTTGAATGAGGGTTCATTCCTTACGCTTTAGCAGCAATCATCTGAGACAAGGTTTGCAGCAATTCAGGTGATTTTTGCAGTTGTTCCAAAAGCTCTGCAATGTCAATAGTCGGTTTTTCTTCTTGCGGTGCTTGCACATTTCTTAAATCCGCAGTAATGTTATAGAATGAGTTTTCAAATTTCATTGCGTTGACTTTTCTATCCTCGTCAAGAATATGTGCATAAATGTCTGTAATCATATCAATCTGTGAATGCCCTGTATCTCCCTGCGTTGCTTTTAAGTCACCATGATTAAGTTTTAACTTATATGTAGTACTTGAATGTCTGAGAGAATGAAAAACTACGTTGGGTAGTTCTGCTTTTTCTCTAAGTTCTTCAAAAGCCTTTAATAATACTCTTCCTTCACACGGTCTACCATTATTAAGAGCAACGACTAAATTATAATCTGTGTATTCATCACCAAGTAAGTTTTTTAATTCGTCCTGATGCTTCTTCCATTCACGAAGAATATATGCCAATGTTTTTGGAAGCCATATCTTTCTTATACTACTGTCTGTTTTAGGCTTTTTCAGCACAACTCTTGTACTTGTATTCGGCATTAAAGGCGGAAAGATATAATAGACATCTTTTTTATCCAAAGTTTCAATAGTACGTTTTGATGCTCTCTGAAGTTCTTGCTTTACTTCTACATATGCATCATCTTGTGCAATATCATCATCAGATATGTGTACGTTTTCCCAAGTCAAACCAAGAATTTCTCCTTCACGCATTGAACAAGCAAATGAAAGGTTGATGGCAACATAGAGTTTTCCATCTTCACACTCATCTAATGCTTTTCTTATCATTTCTACATTCAATAAGGCTTACCAAAAGAGAAATGCCCCTTCCGGGCTTATGTTCCATTCTGACCGGGGGAGTCAGTATACTGCCTTTGCCTTCCGGCAGCTTCTGGATTCTTTGGATGTTGTGCAATCCTTTTCTAAAGCGGGCTTTCCTTTTGACAATGCCTGCTGCGAATGTTTCTTTAAGTATCTCAAGAAAGAAGAAACAAACCGCAGAACCTACCATTCTCTACAGGAGCTTCAGCTCTCTGTTTTTGAATATATCGAGGGCTTCTACAATTCCAGACGCCCTCACGGCTCACTTGGTATGCTTACTCCTAATCAGGTTGAACTTTTGTTCTCCCAGCATGCCTAGGCTACGCCTTACCTATTTTTCTCATTCCTCTGTCTACTTTTTTGACTATGGTCCATTTCATTTCATATATGATTTTTTTGCGTTCATCTTTGCGGATTCTATTGATGGCAGCATAAGCGGTTTTATCAATACAGCCGCTTTCGTTATATTTCATATCGGGTTTTCTACTATGTGCCATGTTTGATCACCTCTCAGGTTTTCTTTCTTTTGTTTTTTTCATTCTTTCAAGATGTTTTATTTCATCTAATGCAGAGAACAGAAATCCTTTTGGGCAGATAGCAAATCAGAATAATAATGCCCCCAAAAAAAATTTTTTCCGTCCTTGCACTGCCATGTTACAAACTGATTAGGTGCTGATTCATGTACACCTAAAACAAATTCTGTACTTCCTACTGTTAATTGATTTGTTATAATATAGCCTTCGTTTTTTCTCCAATCCATATTTTATACACCTCCATTAAAAAAACAGACATTTCTTTAAGTTTAAGAAATATCGGTTTTATCTTCATTTTCAATATGTTTATCTGTTTCTCCGGCAACTATAAAGCAACACATCATAATTACTCCGAAAATTGTTCCTCCGGCAAATGATAGTATATTCCAAAGCATATTTTATCTCTCCTTTTCTTGCTGTCTTTTTCTGTACCAGTTCTCCAACAATTTAATAATCGTATCTTCAACTTGTTGTTTTGAATAGTGTTTAGGAAAAAACTTTTTTAATTTTGCATCAGTAAGTGTAACTTTTAAAGTTTCACTCTTTTGCTCTTGCATAATGGAAAGTATAACATCAGGATTTAACTTTCCATCATCATAAAATCTTCGTATTTTTTTCGCCTGTTCAATAGATGGAGCAGTGTCCTCACTTTCTATGGTTTTTAAAACTTCTGCTTGTTCTTTAGAACCTAAGTATGAAATCTCAACTGCGGCATTTAAGGCAATTTCTTTGTTGTCAACCATATCAAGTATGGGATCAATTAAGTTTGTAAGACGTATGTAACGTGAAATTTGATTACGACTTTCACCAACTTGTTCAGCCAAAAGCTCCCTTGATTCTTTGCCAGAAAAATTACTCCCAATTTGGGCGGAATTTTCTATTGTAGGTCTGCCTGCCTTTCTTTTCATAGCTTCAAGCTTCATTTGATAAGCATATGCCTTTTCGCTGGGGAGTATATGTTCTCTTTGTAAATTGCTGTCTACGAGGAGAATGGTTGCAGTATCATCATCAAGATTTTTTACTACTACGGGGACTTCTGTTATCCCTGCTATTTCACAAGCTTTCACACGCCTGTGTCCTGAAAGTATTTCATATCCGCCGTCTTTATGCGGTCTTGCTACAATCGGAGATAGTACACCGCTTTGTTTTATACTTTCTACAAGTTCGTCCATACTTTCATCAAGCAAAACCTTAAAAGGCTGCTGTTCAAAGGGTTTTAATTCCGAAAGTGCAACAGGCTTTATTTCTTCGATTTTCCTGCCCTCGTCTGTTTTGAACAGATCATCGTATGTACTCAGACTTATGTTTATTCCGCTGTTTGCCACTATCAAGCACCTCCTTTGTAAATTCCCTATATGCTTCAGCCGCTTTACCGTTTTTGTCATATTCGTAAATGCTTTTACCTACCGCTGATGTTTCGGCAGCCTTAATGGAAAGTGGTATTTCCGTCTTATAGATTGTCAAATGCTTTGCATAATTCATACGGATTACCCTTGCTATATCCTTTGCATAGTTTGTTCTTTTATCCACCATAGTAAGCAGAATACCTCCAATTTTTAAATTAGGATTTATCTGTCGTTTTACTTTGCTTACTGTAGTGATAAGCTGCTGTAAGCCTTTTGCCGGAAGATAATGTGCTTGCACAGGAATAATAACCTCATCTGCTGCGGCAAGTGAATTGATTGTCAGCATACCAAGAGATGGGGTGCAATCAATCAGTACATAGTCATATTTATCTTTTACTGTATCTATGTAGCTTTTTAATGCCCTTTCTCGATTCATAATATTGACAAGTGCCGTTTCCATCCCTGATAGCTCTATGTTTGCAGAAACGAGATCAACACCTTCCTTGTGATGTAAAATCCCCTCACTGTCTGTAATAGGCTGTTCTTCGATTGCTTTTTGCATAAGAGAGGACAGAGTAATATTGATGTTATCAGGATTTTGATATCCTAAGCTTTCTGTTAAACTGCCTTGAGCATCACAGTCAATAAGAAGTACCTTTTTTCCTTCATTCACAAGACCAATACCAAGATTTACTGTTGTTGTCGTTTTACCCACACCACCTTTTTGATTTGCTATTGCAATTACTTTGCTCATTTTAAATCAACCTTTCTTTTTATTTTGGATTTGCTAAGTCATAGTTTACTTTTGCCGAGTACCAATTATCTGCTGTTTCAAAGGAACGATAAATTGTTGTAATTAAAAATGCCCGAATATTTCGGACATTTGAAGTATTCTCATGCAAAGAATCATAAATATATTCTATATGCGATGAGTTGATTTTTAAAAATCTGCTTTTAACAACTTCTTGCGGATATTCTTGTTTATTGATACGGATATATGGCTCATTACTGCAAACAACATCAACCATGATTTCTATAATTTCATCAAGCCAAGCTTTAGGGTATCTGTTGACTATGATGTTATATTCAATGTTATCTTTGATAAGTTGATTGTATTCATTTCTTTCTTCAATCCATCTTATCAAATCTTTTTCCTGCTTGGCAGAAGTAGGGAGTAGAGAATCTTTCTTCCGAACAGAATGATGTGATATGATATCAGTATCACTAAATTCAGTATCGTTATATTCAGTATAATTATTATTAGTATTATTAGAGTATGATTTGGGAACTTCTTGATTTTCTATAATCATATTTCTTGAAGTATGATTTTCATACTTCTGTGAGTTTGATTTACATACTTCTTGATTTTCGATATTCATACTACTGCTTTCATTGAAAGTAGGTTCTGATACAAAGTTTTTTACATATATAATATTCGGTTTTCCTAAACCTTGCCGCTTTTTCTCAATAAGACCGATACCATTTGCCAGTTCATCAAGAAGTTTGGCTGCTTTTTGTCTTGCACAGCCTATATCTTCAATAATTTCATCAACAGTATAAATAATATATACACGATTTTCTTCATCGAACCATTTGTTTTTTACAGATAAACTCATTCTGTCAAGCATAAGCCCATACAGCACTTTTGCTTCACAAGATATTTGTTTGAATTGCTCATTTTTAAATAATATTTTTGGTATTCTATAAAAAGTAAATTGCTCTGATTCACTGCCGTAAAAATACTCAAAGATCATATTTTATCCTCCTTTCTTGAATTTTGTATAAAAAAATAGGACATCGCTTAAAGAGAGATGCCCTAAAATTTTTGTGAAAGGTATTCACTTTTTCCTATAATTGTGTTAAAATAAGTACGTGATAATACATTGAATTTGCTAATGGTTTGCTAATTGCTTGCTAATTTGAGCTTGAAAAACGAGATGATATTAGCCAATATCAGGTAGCACTCTGTAACATATAAAACCGTTATAAACCGCATGGTTATGCGGATTTCGAGTAATTGTTAAACACGATAAAACACTACGGAAAATACGGTACAGTTTGCTCCTAAGGATTAGTTATCAGTTCGATTCTGGTCGGGGGTGCCAACGGCAGACTGCAAAGTCTGCCGTTTTTATTTAATATAATTAAATTCTCATATCTTATAGTTAACTAAAAGCGTTAATTTAAATTTTAAAATCATTTTCTATATCAGGTATTATATCGTGCATAGTTCCGTCAGATGATATAAAAGTTCCGCCGTCAAGAGGCGTTCTAATACTTACATTTCCATCTTTGATATTTACAGACACATCCCCCCTGCCTGTGGGAACAACTCCGTCTATTTCACTAAAACCGAACAAATCGGGTTTTACAGCGAATTTTTTATATCCCGGCTCTGTGGGATAAACACCGAGACAATATCTACCCAACAGATATATGGGGCTTGCCCCCCATGCATGACAAAGACTTTTATCGTAAGGCTGCCCATACATTGCAAGGTGTTCTCGTCCTTGTGAATCGGGATTATACTCCTCCCAAAAAGTAGTAGCACCCAGGCTGAGCATGCCGCCCCAATATGAACGGATCCGCTCTGCCACATGAGAAGTATGCCCCACCATGCATAGAGCTTCAAGCTCATAATATTTAAAATAGGGAGTTGTAATAGGAGGCACGGCATCATTTTCTATTACATTTTTAATAATTGAACTAATCATTTCATCATCTGCAAAGTTAAACACAATGGCAAAAATATTGGCATGACGGCGTATCTGTTTAGATGGCATGCCATCTTTGTATGTGGTGACAAAAGCTCCTTTATCATTATCCCAATATAAAGAATAAATTTTGTCCTCCACCTCTTTCGCCAAATCAAGGTATTTCTTGCGGCAAATATCATCTCCCACAAGAGAGGCACATTCTGCGGCTGCTTGTAAAGCACGGCAGTACAACATCTGCATGGCACATAAGGCTCCGTCCTTTTCCATGTCTGCCCAGTCTATAAACACCCAATCGCCTTTAATTCCCTCGATAAGCCCATCCTTATTTGCTCGCCCAACGCAAAAATCCATAAGAGAAACAAGGCTTTTATAATTATTCTTTACCAGACACAAGTCTCCTGTGTACATGTAATGATTTTTAATTGCAATAATCCAGTAAAAAGAATAGTCCACAATAGTATTAATATGTTTAAATATCGGTTCTCTTCCGCGCAGTGCCAGCATGGTGCGTTCAACGAGAGGTAAATCGAAATAGCTGTAATAATCAGCAAAATACGACTGATAAGCATCACCTGACCACACCCATCTGTCACGCTTGATTCCGTCCTGTATAAACATGCGGCAGTTAAGACGAAGTGTATATTCGGACACATCATAAATTTTATTGATAAGTTCATCATTACAGTTAAACTTACCACGCATATTGAGAGGTAAATATTCATAAAGTGCAGAAATTTCGCCATTCACATCTCCGTCGATTTTTATGTAGCGGCAAGCTCTTCCGGGACGAACAGAATTTCCTTCTTTCAAAGTTATACATTCTCGTATCGTAGCATTTTCATAGTCCATAGCTTCCTCAAGACTTTCACCATAGCACAGTTTAAGCTGTGTTGCGGGTTTGAATTTTTCAAACACTAATTTAACGAATGTTTCTTTCCCAAAATCAATAATTATTCCCTCATCGGTTTTTTCAATATTTTGCGGTTGTATAGTCACACAGGGCAATTCGTAATCAGTAGGTTTTATATTTTTATCATAAAGATTAAACCCTCCGGTAGGAAGAGAATAATCTCCGGACATATCGTCAGACTTCCATGTCGTATCGCTGAAAACCGTTTCTCCTTCCACAAATGCAGCAGGAACACCGCTAAGGTTCCCCACTATAACCTCCACAAAATGATGTCCAGGGCTTAAAGTTACAGGCTCATCAAGAGACATAAGATTGCCGTCTATACGCCATTGACCTACTCCGTCAACAACTGCGGTTATTTTCTCCTCCTTTTCAAGGTCAAAATCCTTGCCCAAAAGAACAAGAGGGTTTGCAGGATAAAGCTTCCATATGGTAGTTTCTATTCTGCCTCTTGCTTCACGCTGAATAGACATTTTTACATGTTGGTACATTTCAAAATCACCATATGACCATATCCACTGAGGTTTGTTAATTTTCATTCCGGTTCCCTCACTTTTTAAACAAATTTTTATTACGAAAAAGTATATCATACAAGATAATTAAAGTCAAAAGATATAGATTGATTTAAATAAAAAAGTGTGTTAAAATTAATTTAAATTGGGAGGTAATTAGTATGAATTTTGTAGTAATAGGAAGTATAAATACCGATTTTGTAATTAATACAGACCGCATGCCCAAAGTAGGTGAAACCATTAAGGGGAGCGGTTTTTTGTCCAATAACGGCGGAAAAGGTGCAAATCAGGCAATTGCCGCTGCAAAGCTTGGCGGCGATGTAACTTTTATCGGTGCGGTAGGTAATGATATAAACGGTATTAATGCAATAGATAATCTTGATAAAAACCATATAAATACGCAGCGGATAGAGAGAACCTCAACCAACACAGGGGCAGCTGTCATAACCGTTTGCGATGGTGACAACTGCATTATTCTTGACAGTGGTGCAAATGACCTGGTAACAAAAGAGGTCATAGATAAAAACATGGATATAATAGCTCGTGCAGATGCGGTGATAATGCAGCTGGAAATTCCCATGGAAACTGTAGCATATGCAGCACAAAAAGCACATGAGGCAGGTGTTAAAGTAGTGCTTAACCCTGCACCCATAACCATGCTTCCAAAACAGCTTACGGACAACACAGATGTAATTATACTTAACGAAACTGAAACAGAATACCTGACAAAAGTATATCCGGACACAGATGAAAACAGAAAAAAATGCATTAATATTATAAGAGATAAAGGAATTGACTTAGTTATAATAACTCTTGGAGCCGACGGGTCGATATATAACTTAGATGACCAAATAATACATCAAAAAGCTTATAAAACCAAAGCTGTTGATACAACTGCGGCAGGCGATACATTCATCGGAGCGTTTTGCATGAATATTGATAAGGGTCTTAAAGAGGCGGTTAAATATGCCACCGCCGCATCGGCCATAACTGTTAGCAGACCCGGGGCAAGCAGCTCCATACCTAACAAAGAGGAAATTGAGACATTTTTACAACACAAGGCTGTTGAAAAAAATGACGATATATGATACAATACAAATCGTACACAAAATATATAAAAAGGATTGATATAAAATGAGCGAATGTACACATGATTGTTCAAGCTGCGGCGAAAGCTGCTCAGAAAGACAAGAGCCTCAAAGTCTGCTTGAAAAACCCCATAAGCTTTCCAGCATAAAAAAGGTCATTGCCGTAGTAAGCGGTAAGGGCGGCGTGGGTAAATCACTTGTTACCTCTATGCTTGCAGTAAACATGCAAAGAAGAGGTTTCAAAGCGGCTATTTTGGACGCTGACATCACAGGCCCCTCCATTCCAAAAGCCTTCGGCTTACATGAGAAAGCCACAGCAGTTGAAGACGGGCTTATACCTGCATCATCGAAAACAGGAATAGACATTATGTCACTTAATCTTCTGTTGCAAAGCGAGACAGATCCGGTTATCTGGAGAGGTCCAGTTATAGCAGGTGCGGTAAAGCAGTTCTGGACAGATGTTATCTGGAAGGATGTTGACTTTATGTTTGTCGATATGCCTCCGGGAACAGGAGATGTACCTCTTACAGTATTCCAATCTCTTCCCATTGATGCAGTCGTGGTAGTTACATCACCGCAGGAGCTGGTTTCCATGATTGTGGAAAAGGCAGTAAAAATGGCTGACATGATGGACAAGCCAGTACTGGGTCTTGTAGAAAATCTTTCATATTATAAATGTCCTGACTGTGGAAAAGAACACAGCATTTTTGGAGAAAGTCATATAGAAGAAACAGCAGCAAAATATGGAATTCCGCACATTGCCAAAATTCCCATTGATCCGCAGATCGCAAAAATGTGTGATATGGGCGGTATAGAAGATTACCAGGGCGAATGGTTAGATGACTTGGCAGATGTAATGAAAGGCTTGTAAAATTCACTTAATAAATAAGAAAGAAGACTTTCGTATGACAAAAAAGGAAAAGGCACAAAAACTGTTTTTAAGCGGATATAATTGTGCTCAATCGGTTTTTGCCTCATTCTGTGAAGAAACGTGTCTGGATGAAAAAACAGCTCTCCGTCTTTCCTCCCCTTTCGGCGGCGGTATGGGGCGGATGCGTGAAGTGTGCGGAGCTGTAAGCGGTATGCTTATGGTTTTGGGTATGCTGTACGGATATGACGAAACTGACCGTTATAAAAACAAAAAAGAACTGTACGAAAAAGTTCAGCTACTTGCCAATAAATTTAGCAAAGAGCACGGTTCAATAATCTGCCGTGAAATATTAAACCTGAACGAAACCCATAGCGACCCCACACCTGAAAAGCGAACCAATGAATACTACAGCAAACGCAAAAGCTGTATAGATACGGTGGGATATGCCGCACAGATTATGGAAGAATTCATAAAAAATAACTCTAATTGATGTTTTACAGGGTGTATTGATAATAGTACCATGTCAATACGCCCTGCATTTTTAATTATACATATATTGTGCATAATAATTCATTTTTTTACATATTGTTTTTAATTTTGGAGTGTATTTTGTATATAATTAATATTTATTTGAATAATCGTATATGTTATACTTAATAAAAAGAATTAAAGGAGATTAAATCCAATGCATATCGATTATATACGAAAGCTGCCGGACGCAGACACTGTAAAACAGCAATACAATCTGTCCGAAGAGCTCAAGAATTTAAAAATAAAAAAAGATGAAGAAATAAAAAAAGTATTTACCGGGGAGGATTCACGGCGTCTTTTGATTATCGGACCGTGTTCGGCAGACAAAGAAGATTCAGTACTGGATTACATTTGTCGGCTTGCTAAAATACAGGAAAAAGTACAAGACAAGATACTTATTATCCCCAGAGTATACACAAACAAGCCCAGAACAACAGGGGACGGGTATAAAGGTATGGTTCATCAGCCCGACCCTCTTGAAAAGCCCGACATGCTCCACGGTATCATAGCTATAAGAAAGCTTCATACAAGGGTTATTTCTGAAACCGGTTTTTTCTGTGCAGACGAGATGCTTTATCCGGATAATTATAAATATCTTTCAGATGTTCTTTCATATGTTGCAGTTGGCGCTCGTTCAGTTGAAAATCAACAACACCGTCTTGTTTCAAGCGGCATCGATGTTCCGGTTGGTATGAAGAACCCTACCAGCGGAGACTATTCGGTTATGCTTAATTCCATAACAGCCGCTCAGCACTCACATACATTTATATACGATGGATGGGAAGTGAAATCTTCTGGTAATCCTCTTGCACATGCTATTCTGAGGGGTTCTGTGGATAAGCACGGACAAACTCATCCCAACTACCATTACGAAGATTTGTCACGCTTATACGAAGCATACTCTGAAAAAGACCTGGATAACATAGCACTGATAATCGATACAAATCATTCCAACTCGGGCAAAAAATATCTTGAACAAATACGAATTTGCAAAGAGGTTTTACACAGCTGCCGCCACTCAGCGGACATAAATAAACTTGTAAAAGGATTTATGATTGAAAGCTATATTGAGGACGGCTGCCAAAAGGCTGAAGAAGGCATATACGGAAAATCCATAACAGACCCATGCCTTGGTTGGAATAAAACCGAAAAATTAATTTATGATATGGCAGATCTGCTATAATACAAAAAACGCCTTTTAAGGCGTTTTTTTGCATTAATGAATAAATCTCTCATAACAAATTAAAATATTTGAACATTTTTTATATAAATTAAAAGAAAAAAATTACAATTTCAGTTGACTGTTAACAAATTAAATGGTATAATACACTAGTGTTGTATCCCATAATATTTGAACACAATGGAGGTATATTTATGAAAAAGAGTTTAAAAGCAACACTGTGTATGTTTCTCTGTCTTTTGCTCATTATAGGCACGATGCCTATTACAGTATGGGCAAACGACGGCGAAGAAGGAACCCCTACTGACAGGACACCTATTTTTACGGTTTCCAGCAATTCGCCAGATAACTGGGGTGGTTTTAACGGTGCAGTATCCGAAAAGGTAGAAGGCGCAGCTGAGGATGGCGTATCTCCCGCATATGTTATAACGGAAGGTTCCGGTGGCGGAGGAGTTATCTATTCATTCAACTCAGGTTTTGCCAATAAAACCATTACTCACAAGGATGAACAAGGCAACGAGATAGGCAAAACCAAAGGTTTTATTGACGCTACAGAATTCTGCATGAGATATAAGAGTACAAGAAACTTTTCCATACGCTTTCGTTTGGAATATAGGGCATCTAAAAAACCCACTCTTGAGTCAAAAGCCGTTTCTATTCCGAATACAAACGGTGAATGGCAGACCGCAGTAATACCCTTCTCAGAGTTTGCAAAGTCTGACGAACCGGCAGATCAGTGGGTTTACAATATCTACGGTGCTTACACATCTAATTTTGAGCCTGTAGTTATGTTCAGAGTTGAGAATGTTAACTTTGCCGGAACATCTGACAGTATCACAATTGATAACTTCAGCGTAAACTGGTATGAGGAAGATATGGTCTCAAATGTTGTTTGGGGTGAAGAACCTAAAGATACATATTTCCAGTACTATGATGATTTTGATTACTCTCAGGGTACAATCAAAGTATATAGAGGCGGTTCTGAAACAGAATATGAAGAACTGAGTCTGAACGATCCTCGTGTAACTGTAAGCGGATTTAAAAACACCAATTTAAAAACATTAAAATTAACTTTTACGGTTCTTAATAAACCCCTTACATATAATGTTAAAATTGTAGAGTTCGCACCGGAAACACTTGAGTCAATACAGGTCAATGATCCCAAGACCGAATATTTCGTGGGTGACCCCTTCGATTATGAGACAGGTCTTATTCAGGCTAACTACTCTGACAAAGACCCTGAATTCGCCGCTCTCGATGATCCCAATGCATCAATAACAGGTTTTGACACCACAACTCCCGGCGAAAAAACAGTTACTGTTTCATACGGTAAGAAAACATTTGATTACACAATCAATGTAAAGAACTATGTACAAGATGGAGTTACAGCAATTCAGGTTGCTGATGTTCAGAAGGTTTACAGTGTTGGTCAGGAATTTAACTATCATGACGGTTCCATTATTCCGTATAAAGGCGATGTTGCTCAAACCGCACTTAAGCTTTACAACAGATATGCAACCGTAACAGGATTTGATTCTTCAGTAGCATGTGAAGATCAGGAAATAACCGTTACATACAGTGGTGTTTCTACAACATATAAAATAGATATAATCGACGGTAACGCCCCCTATTTGTACTATACCGAAATGGATATGCAGGATGGTAATCGTCCTTCTCTGTGGTATAATGACAAATGTAGTGCTTCCTTTGTTGCAGGTGCTGCAGAGGACGGTGTTTCAGACGGGTTATACATAACAAAATCCGGTACTGCTCAGACAGCACTTATGGGATGGGGAAGTTCCAACTTTACAACCAATATTGGAACAACAGTTTCCGGTCTTGTAGGTGCAGATGCAATCGCAGTAAGGTATAAATCAGACTCTGAGGTTACTATTAAATTTGTAATGGAATACAGAGCTTCAAAAAGTCCCTCTAAATCAACGACCGGTGTTAAAATACCCGCCAGTGAAGAATGGACAACCGCAATTATACCTATAAGTGCATTTGAACCGGCACAAACCGGAGAAGCATTTGATGAAAAAATAGAATCGGTAGACTGGGTATATAATAATATTAAGGGCGGATACACAACAGACTTTGAACCGGTTGTTAAGCTCTATATCGGAGTAAAGAACGGTACAGATCAAAGTACAACCATTGATAATATTAGAGCGTACTGGTATGATAATACAAAAACTGTTGAATCTATCAGCGTACAGCCTGCAAAAACAACCTACTATCAAGGCTCTGAACTTGATAAAACCGGTATGGTTACCGTAACTTATGATGACGGAACACAAAAGAACGGCACCATGGCAGACTTTGATATTACATACAGCGGCTTTGACAGCAGTGCTGAGCCCGGAAAGTATACCGTTACCGCAAGCTACGCAGGAAAAACTGATACATTTGAAATAGAACTTCTCGGCGGCGGCGACGACATAGAAAGTGCAGAGTTGTCTGACGATGTAAGAACTGTTTACCTTGTAGGTGAAGAATTCGACACCAGCGTAGGCAGCATTACCATAACAAAAGTCAATGGTCAGCAGACAAATATTCCTCTGAGTGATGAAAATGTTATTATAGAAGGTTTTGACAGCTCTGTACAAAATCTTAATGTTGCTGTAACTATTAAATATCAGGATCAGACATTCCCAATTACAGTTAGAGTATACAATCCCATGACTATATATTCTTCACCCACATTTACAGACGGTGACGGAAACTCAATTGTAAGCTTTGGCTCTCAAGAGATTGTAAAAGCGAACATAAAGGCAAGAAACAGAATTGCATGCCCTTCTCCGCAGACAGCTTGCATTCTTGCAGTTGCATACGGTGAAAACAACACAGTCAAAGCAATTAAGCAAATTGACCCGGTTGTAATTCCTGCAAGTTCTGAAATAACAATTTCAGCAACCTTCACTGCTGAAGAGTTGGCGGAAGCACAAACAATCAAAATAATAGCTTTGGACGGTTCTCTTACAATTGACAATCTTCTTGACAATGTTGTAAGTCTTCCAAGATAAGATAAACTTATAACTAAAAAATAATATAATAAAAATAACGGTGCAGCCTTAATTTGATGAATGTTCATCTATTGAAGCTGCACCGTCTTTTTTTATTCGAGAGTATTATATTTTCTTCCTATTCACTCATAAAATATGCATCTCCGAAAGTGTCTAATTTTTGAGGTGTATATCATATAAGCGGTTGCTTTTTTATAGGTTGTATGATATAATATTTAAGGTTATGCAAAATATATTTAGGGAGAGGTTGATTGTTATTAGCAAGCCTGTTAGTATTGCAATAGACGGTCCTTCGGGAGCGGGTAAAAGTACAATAGCAAAAAGCCTTGCAAAAGAGCTGGGCTTTGTATACATCGATACGGGTGCAATGTACAGAGCAGTGGGTCTTTATGTTATGAGAAATGGTATCGACCCCAAAGACGAGAGCAGCGTAGTGACTATTCTTGACCAAGTTGATATATCCATAACATATGAAAATGGTACCCAGCACATCTTTTTAAACGGAGAAAATGTATCTGAACTTATCAGAACACCGCAGATTTCCATGTATGCTTCGGATGTATCCGCACTTGTTCCTGTACGGCTTAAGTTGGTAGAGCTTCAAAGAAAACTTGCCAAAAGCCGCTCGGTAATCATGGACGGACGGGACATAGGCACCTATGTACTGCCTTATGCACAGCTTAAAATTTTCCTGACCGCATCAAGTGAAGAAAGAGCCAAACGCAGATATGAGGAGCTTAAGGCAAAGGGAGAAAAATGCAGTTTGGAACAGATTGCGGCCGATATGGCAAAGCGTGACGAAAACGACTCTAAAAGAGCATTTGCACCGCTTAAGGCCGCAGATGACGCAGTTGTGCTTGACTGTACTTTTCTCAACCCTGAGCAGGTGACAAAAAAAATAATATCCCTTTTAAATGAAAGGAATTTTTAAATGTTTTATAAAATAGCAAGAACAATATGCCGTTTTTTCATCACGGTAATTTTCCTACCCAAGTATGAAGGGCTTGAAAACGCCGATATTGAAGGCGGATACATAGTATGCCCCAATCATAAAAGCAACCTTGACCCGGTTATTGCAGGGGTCGTACAGAAAAGACAACTGAAGTTTTTGGCTAAAGAAGAACTGTTCAGCTTTAAACCTTTTGGCAAGCTGATTTCCTCTTTGGGAGCATATCCCATAAAACGCAACCAGGCAGACATCGGGGCAATTAAAGCAGCAATGGCTCTTTTGAAAGAAGGGCATCCGCTGGTTATCTTTCCTCAGGGAATGAGGTCAAAAACGATTGAGCTTTCCCAAGGAAAACAGGGTGCTGCAATGCTTGCCATAAAAATGAAAGTACCGGTTCTTCCCATGGGAATATCCGGAAGGTATATCCCTTTTTCAAGACCGGTTATCCGTTTGGGAAAACCCATTTACTTTGAAGAATATTATGGCAAAAAACTTAACTCTGAGGATTTATCCGCAGCAACGGATAAAATCATGACAGAGATTATACACCTTGCAAAATAAACGGAGGACTGTATGATAACTCTTGCAGAATCGGCAGGCTACTGCTTCGGCGTTAAAAGAGCAACAGACACCGCACTGGCAAAAAGCGGACAGGAAAAGATATACACTTTTGGTCCGATAATACATAATAAACAGGCGGTTGCAGATCTTGAAAATCATAACATATATGCAACGGACAATCCTGAAAAGCTCGAAAAAGGTGCTAAGCTGATAATCCGTTCTCACGGAATAGGGAAAGCAGAATACGAGCGACTGAAAAAGGCAGGTCTTGAAATCACCGACGCCACCTGTCCGTTTGTAAAAAAAATACATAATATTGTGGAAGAGTATCATAATAAAGGTTATGAAATAGTTATTTTCGGAGATAAAAACCACCCGGAAGTAAAGGGAATAAACGGATGGTGCGGCGAGAGTGCTCTGATATTTGATTCAATTCCCGATAGTTTTAAATATACAAAGCCTGTATGTGCAGTAACACAAACGACATCTTCCAAAAAAAATTGGGATTTTTTCAAGAAATTTTTAAAATCTACTTGCCAAACCATAGTATTTTTTGATACAATATGTAATGCTACAGAAAAAAGACAGGCAGAAGCTGCCTCTCTTGCCAAAAAGTCCGACTGCATGATAGTTGTGGGCGGTTATGAAAGTTCAAACACAAAAAAACTTGCGGATATATGCAGGGAGTTTTGCAATGATACTTTTCACATTGAAACGGCTTATGAGCTTCCCAAAGAGGCTTATAAATATAAACGCCGTATAGGCGTGACAGCAGGGGCGTCGACACCGGAATGGATTATTAAGGAGGTCATCAACAAGATGTCAGAAGAAAACATGAACACAAACGAAGAGCTTAGCTTTGAAGAGCAGCTCGAACAGTCAATGGTCACACTCAGAACAGGTGACATTGTAAAAGGTACCGTAATCGGTATTACACCTACGGAGGTATTTGTAAACCTCGGATTTAAAGCAGACGGTTCAATTCCGATTGAAGAGTTATCTGCTGAGCCTGTAACAGACCCTAACGAAATTGTTAAAATCGGTGACGAAATCGAAGTTTTCGTTGTAAGAGTTAACGATGTTGAAGGAACTGTTAAGCTTTCAAGAAGAAAGCTGGATCAGATGGCAGGCTGGAAAAAACTTGAGGAGGCAGCTGAGCAGCAAACCGTACTTACGGGAACCGTTTCTGAGGTTGTTAACGGCGGTATAATTGTTGCCTGCAGCGGTAACCGTGTATTCGTACCCGCTTCACAGGCAAGTGCTAGATATATAGAAGACCTGAGCTCAATGCTCGGCGAGACCGTTTCTTTCAGATTAATTGACATTAATCCCAGAAGAAGAAAGCTTGTAGGTTCAATTAAAAAGGTTGCTGTTGAAGTAAGAAAGAAACAGCAGGAAGAATTCTGGGCAAATGCAGAGGTAGGAAAAGTATACACAGGCAAGGTAAAAAGCATTATGGACTTCGGTGCATTTGTTGACCTTGGCGGAGTAGACGGACTTGTACATATCTCTGAACTTTCATGGGGTAGAATCAAGCACCCTTCAGAGGTATTGTCCGTAGGTCAGGATGTTGAAGTATACATCAAGGCAATTGACGAAGAGAAGAAAAAGATTTCTCTCGGTTACAGAAAAGAAGCTGACAATCCTTGGAATATTATTAAGGAAAAATATAATGTAGGCGATGTTGTTAAGGTTAAGATCGTGCGTCTTGTACCCTTTGGTGCATTTGCAGAAATCATCCCCTTCGTTGACGGACTTATTCATATTTCACAGATTGCAAACCAGAGAATTGCAAAACCCTCAAGCGTCCTTTCAATCGGACAAGAGGTTGATGCAAAAATTACTGAAATCGACCTTGAAAAGAAAAAGATTTCTCTCAGCATAAAGGTACTCCTTCCCGACTATGTGGAAGAAGCTCCCAAGGCTGAAGCTGTAAAAGAGACTGAAGAAGCTCCTGCACAGGAAGCTGAACAGGAAGCAACAGAAGAATAATCAATACTTTGCACTAAAGAAAAAGTATAACAGGAGGCACTTTCTGCTTGAAAGTGCCTCTTATCATAAAATCGTAATTATAAATTTTGCGAAAGGCTGTGGACTTAATGAAAAACGAACTAAACAAGCTTTATGAAAAGCTGTCGGGAAAGACAGTTACGGTTATCGGCATAGGGGTAAGCAATACGCCTCTTATAAAGTTGCTTGCAGGTATGGGGATTACTGTTACTGCCAGGGATAAAAACGAAAACCTGGGAGATGTTAAAAAAGAGCTTGAAAAGTTAGGTGTTAAAACAATACTGGGAAAGGATTATCTTGAAGGTATAACCGAGGATGTGGTATTTAAAACTCCCGGACTGAGATACGATATACCGCAGCTTGTACAGGCAAAAAATAACGGAAGTATAATTACAAGTGAGATGGAGCTTTTTTATGAGCTTTGCCCGGCAAAAAAGATAGGCATAACAGGCAGTGACGGCAAGACTACCACCACCACTTTAATTTATGAAATGCTTAAAAAACAGGGCTTTAAATGTCATTTGGGCGGAAATATAGGCACTCCCCTTCTTGATAAATTGGGAGAGATTGCACCCGAAGATATTGTTATAACAGAATTGAGCAGTTTTCAGCTGCACACAATGACCCATAGTCCTCAGATTGCTGTGATTACAAATCTTGCACCCAACCATCTGGATATGCACAAGTCCATGGAGGAATACATTGAAGCAAAGGAAAACATATTTAAATATCAAACCAAAGAGGATATTCTTGTAACCAATCTTGATAACCAAATAACTAATGATATTTCAAAAAAAGCCCCCTCCTCCGTTGTGTATTTCAGCAGAAACAGCAAACCGGAAAAGGGTGTGTATCTTGACGGGGACAGTATTATATGC
>URVP01000012.1 GCA_900551345.1 uncultured Eubacteriales bacterium | reverse complement strand
AATTTAACCTCTGTTTTTGCAGGATGAACATTAACATCCACACGGTCGGGAGGTAAAGAAATGTTTATTACAAAAAACGGGAATCTACCAATCATAATCCTGTTTTTATATGCTTCTTCAACAGCAGATGTAAGCATGGGTGACTTAACAAGTCTGCCGTTCACATAAAAGTTTTGCATACGCCTATTGCCTCTGCTTACCGAAGGAAGTCCTGCAAGTCCCCCGACAAATATATTGCCGCTTTGCATATTGACCTCCCGCACCGCATCTGCAAACTCTTTTCCGTAAATATTATATACCACGGTCTTTAGCTGTCCGTCACCATAAGTTTGCATTTTTACCTTTCCGTCAGATATAAGTTTAAAAGATTTATCCGGATATGAAAAGGCTATCTTTTCCATTATTTCAGCTATATAGCCTGCCTCAGTCCTATCACTTTTAAGAAACTTTCGTCTGGCAGGAGTGTTGTAAAAAATATCTCTGATTTCAATAACGGTTCCCTCGGGGCAACCGGCTTCTCCGTTTTCAGTAATAACTCCATTTTCCAGTTTTAAACGACAACCCATATCCGTTCCTTTTTCTCTGGTAGTGAGAGTGACAAGTGCAACGGCAGCTATTGAAGAAAGAGCCTCTCCTCTGAACCCAAGGCTTGTTATGGCAGCAAGGTCGTCCTCGGTCTTTATTTTACTGGTTGCATGGCGTAGAAAAGCAGTGCCCGCATCCTCCGCAGACATACCCGAACCGTTATCTGTTATGCGTATAAGGGAAATTCCTCCCCCTTCTATTTCTACCGTTATAATGGAAGCGTTTGCATCAATGGAGTTTTCCACAAGTTCTTTAACCACAGACGCAGGTCTTTCCACCACTTCGCCGGCAGCTATCTTATTGGCAACACTCATGTCAAGCAGATTAATTTTTCCCACTTTGGCAAACACTCTCCCTTCCTATTCCCGACCAATTAAAAAGAGTCGGTCATATTTTTGATTTCGTAAAGTTTGTTCATAGCCTCAATCGGCGTAATGGTTGTTATATCCAAATTTTTAATAATATCAATAATCTCTTCATAATTATTTTCAAAAAGCGGCATTGTATCCATTGTATCAGACGGCATTGTCTGCTTGGAAAAGCTGTGCTCAGTGTCTGTTTCTATGTCATGGAGTATCTCTTTTGCACGCTTTATGACTTCTTTTTTTACTCCTGCAAGACCTGCCACCTCTATACCGTAGCTGTCGTCCGCTCCTCCAAGGATTATCTTGCGCAGGAATATTATCTCGTCGCCCCGTTTTTTAACTGCAATACAGTAATTTTTAACACCGTCAATTTTTCCTTCAAGCTGTGTCAGTTCATGATAATGAGTAGCAAATAAAGTTTTTGCCCCCAATTTTTTCTTGTTGGCAATATATTCTATAACCGCCCATGCAATGCTCATACCGTCATAGGTGCTCGTACCTCTGCCTATTTCATCAAGAATAAGAAGGCTTTTTGAGGTTGCGTTATCAAGAATATTTGCTACTTCGGTCATTTCTACCATAAATGTACTTTGACCCAGTGCCAAATCGTCCGAGGCGCCCACACGGGTAAATATTCTGTCTGTAATACCTATATGTGCAGAACTTGCGGGAACAAAGCTGCCTATTTGTGCCATAAGGGTTATCAGGGCTACCTGACGCATATATGTAGATTTACCTGCCATATTGGGACCCGTAATAACCGCCACCCGGTCAGTATCGGAAAGGTTAGTATCATTGGGCACAAAAAGAGAACTTTTCTGTATCTTTTCAACTACCGGGTGTCTGCCGTCTTTAATAATAATTTTATCGCCCATATCCACCGTCGGCATAACATAATTATTTTCAGCGGCGGTTATGGCAAGAGAATTTATACAGTCAATTTCAGCTATTACATGTGCAGTTGACAGGATTCGTTCATTTTGTCCTGCGATTTTATCTCTTATTTCACAATACAATTCATATTCAAGGGCACAGTTTCTGTCCTTTGCTCCAAGCACCGAGTTTTCAAACTCCTTAAGTTCACCCGTTATGTATCTTTCGCAATTGGTGAGAGTTTGCTTTCTTGTATATCTGTCGGGAACAAGCCCAATATTAGATTTTGAAACCTCGATATAATATCCGAAAACCTTGTTGTATGTAATTTTAAGATTCTTAATACCGGTTTCTTCTTTTTCTTTCATTTCAAGACCGGCAAGCCACTGGGCACTGTGTTTTATGGCGCTACGGTTTTTGTCAACCTCGCTGTTGTACCCGTCCTTTATTATATTTCCTTCACGAATTACAAGAGGTGCTTCCGGATCGATGGAATCCTCAATTAATTGGCAAACATCGCTAATGGTATCTATTTTTTCTGCAAGGTCCTTCATGTATGGGCTTTCTGATTCAGATGTTGCCTTTTTAATCAAAGGAACACCTTTCAACGAAGCTGCAAGCCCCAACAAGTCCTTTGGAGATGCACTGCCGGTAACAACCTTTGCCATTATACGCTCAATATCCTGAACGGGTGAAAGAAGTGTTTTAAGCTCATCACGGCGCATTACACTGCTGAAAAGATCAGCCACCGCTCCCTGTCGGTTAAGTATCTGACCGCAGCTTAACAGAGGTTTATTAATCCAGCTTCTCAGCATTCTGCCACCCATTGAAGTGGAAGTATTGTCAAGAACCCAAAGGAGAGAACCCCTTTTCTTGTTTTCACGCATATTTGCTGTAAGTTCAAGATTACGCCGAGTAGAATAGTCCATACCCATATACTGAGCGTCAGTATAAACATTGACTGAAGAGATATGCGGCATATCCCTTTTTTGCGTCTTATTTATATAGTCAATAAGCATGCCTAACGCACATGTCATATTACGGCTTGAGCTTACGGGATTTTCACCGAATTGATGTGTAACACATTCAAGCGCATAAGTGTAATCGCTGACAAATTCTTCTACCGGCTCCGGATTAATCGAAAATCTGTCATTTATAAGGTCAGACAACTTTCTGTAAGCATCGAATTTATTCAGAAGAATTTCACTGGGAAGATTTCTGCCTATTTCGTTTATTATATCCGCATTAAGTTCAGGGGATATAATTTCCGTTGCAGAGGTTTCTCCCGTGGATATATCGCAAAAAGCGATTCCCGCTCCCGACTCACCGCGGAATATTGCACAAAGAAAGTTATTCTGTTTATTGTCCAAAAGGTTTTCGCTTGTGACGGTTCCTGCGGTTATAACTCTTATTACATCTCTTTTTACTATACCCTTTGCCTTTGCCGGGTCTTCCATCTGCTCACATATGGCCACTTTATAACCCTGCTGTACCAGGCGGTCAATATAATTCTGTGCAGAATGAAACGGAACTCCGCACATAGGTGCTCTTTCAGCCTGTCCGCAGTCACGGCCCGTAAGCACAAGGTCAAGTGCTTTTGACGCCGTTACGGCATCATCAAAAAACATCTCATAAAAATCACCAAGGCGAAAAAATAACAGACAGTCTTTATATTGTTCTTTTATTTTAAAATATTGATTCATCATAGGTGAATATTCGCCCATAATTATAACATTTCCCTTCCCTGCAAAACAAAAAATGCAATATGGACAGATTTAATTATCTGCCCGGTTATATATTATCCGGTTTAGTGGCAGCCTGAACAGCTTGAGCAATTGCCCGAACAATCGCCGCTGCGCTGACCGTTAACATAATATGCAATTATTCCGTTAACCTGATTCATAAGGTTGTTAAAATTTTGCATTGCCTCAATATATTCAGATATGCACTGGTTTTGAGTAAGAATGCTGTACTCTTCGTCCATCTGCTTTCTGATTTTATCAACTTCCTCCGGTGTTGTTTCGGGATCTTGCAATCTATGCATAAAATCTGCTCTTTTGCGGTTGTATTCAGCAATAAGATTCATTGCCTCTTCGTCAGCAGTCTGACGCATCTCCGCTTTTTGCATCGCCGTATATTCTTCAGATTCAATAATCATCTGTCCGAGTTCCTGAGTTTTTTCGATAATTGTCATAATATATATCTCCTTTATTAATTTAATTTCCCTTCAAGTGACCAAGTAAGAGCCTTTGTCACCGTAACATCGGCAAAGCTGCCTATAAGGCATTCATCTCCGCTGAAATTGACAATTTTATTCCCTTCGGTTCTGCCTGTGAGCATATCGGGATTATTTTTGCTTTTCCCTTCAACAAGTATACGCACCGTTTTATTTTCAAGCAACTTATTCTTTTTAATCGACCGGCCGTTTTGAACATCAACCAGACGATTAAAGTTTTCTTTAATCTGCTCTTCTGACATAACGGGAGTCATTTTCGCCGCAGGCGTTCCTCTCCTGGGTGAGTAAATAAAAGTAAACAATGTGTCAAACTCAACTGTATTTATAAGCCGTATTGTATCTTCAAAATCCTCCTGCGTTTCGGTAGGGAATCCAACTATAACATCACTGGAAAGTGCAATATCAGGTATTTTGCTGCGCACCTTCGCTATAAGACGCAAATAATCCCCCGAGGTATATTTTCTATTCATCTTTTCAAGCACTCTGTCGCTGCCGGACTGAAAAGGCAGATGAAGCTGAGCACATACCGAATCACACTCAGCCATAGCGTCAATTAAATCATCTGACAAATCCTTGGGATGCGAAGATATAAAGCGTATTCTTTCAATGCCATCTATATCATTTATTTTACGCAGCAGCTGAGGGAAGCTCATTACTTTGTTGTCATTACCGTATGAATTAACATTCTGTCCCAGCAAAAGAACCTCTTTGCAGCCTTGGGCAGCAAGGCCCTCAGCCTCTTTAATAATATCCTCAGGAAGCCGGCTTCTTTCTCTACCACGCACATATGGAACCACACAGTAAGAACAAAAGTTATTGCACCCATAAGAAATTGGTATATTTGCGGTAAGAACAGAATCCCTTTTAATGGGAATATTTTCATAAATGCCTACCGTTTCCTCGGTATCAAACACTCTCTGTATATGGGCACTGTGCAAAATTTGAGGAAGCCGTGCAATGGCATGTGTTCCAAAAACAAAATCCACATGCTTAAAGCGTTTTTTTATCTGCTCAGCTTCGCCGCTTTGCTGAACCATACATCCGCATATTCCTATCAGCATGCCGGGCTTTCTTTCTTTAACGGCTTTTAAAGCTCCCACATTGCCGTATACTCGCTGCTGGGCATTTTCGCGAACCGCACAGGTGTTAAATATAACAAGATCGGCGTCGTCAGCATTATCACAGAAGGAATACCCTTCTTGGGATAGTATACCTCTTATGCGTTCACTATCGTTCTCGTTTTGTCTGCATCCATATGTTATTACTAATGCTTTTTTATCTGAATTCTGCATATATCGACGCAATCCTTTCAAATTATCCAATACTATTCATTTTATTATACACAATTTATTCGTTTTTGTCTACAAAAAATTTTTCTTATTTTTATGTTCTTTAGTTGCCATAAATTAAAAAATATGATACAATTTTTATTAGCGAAATATGTTTTATCATGACGGTATGATTAAAAGAAAGGAAGCAAATAAAATGTATGAAAAACTCAGCGATATAGGCATTGACACATCTGCCGCATTGGCAAAGCTGGGCGGCAAAAAAGATATTTACGAAAGATTTTTGAAAAGATTCCCTTCAGACCCAAATTTTGAAGAAATGATCAGCAATTTTAATATGGGGCATCTGGATACAGTGCTTACAAAGGCTCACAATTTGAGCGGTACAGCAGGCAAGCTAGGCATGAAAAAACTGTCCGAAATATGTTCTGTCATAGTAAGCAGCATTACAAAAGGCGAAACAGAAAAACTAAGTGAATACATTAAAAATGCACAGGAAGAATACAGCAAAATCATGGATGCTGTAAAGAATATATAAGTTGACATTTAATAAGCGATATGTTATCATATTATGGATAATGTTTTTTATCTATCAAACATTTAAGCGCTAAAAGGGGACGATTGTTTTGCTTAATGAAATGACCATCCAGGAGCTTTTTCAAATATTGTTAAAAAGATGGTGGCTTATTTTACTGGGAATAGTTTTAGGCGGAATTATAGCCTTGGGAATTACTGAATATCTTATAGAGGAAACATATGAATCAAGAGGTTCCATGTATGTAACCGCAAGTCCCGATGAAATAGCTAAATATCAAACTCAAAATGAAATTAATCTGGCAACCAGGCTTGTAGATACTTATAAAGTAGCTCTTAAAAGCAACAGTTTTATAGACACCATAAGGAGTGAAGCACATCTTGAAGACAAATACTCCTTGGGTGAACTTAACTCCATGATAACTCTGGAGGGAATGAACGGAACAGAATTTCTGGAAGTGAAGGTTGCATCCTCCTCTCCGGAAGAAGCAAATCTTATCTGTTCTCTTATTTTGGCAAATGCAGAAAAAATGCTTCAGGATGCAAATATTGCAGGTGCAGTAAATACTATCGACGAAGCATCGCTTCCCACATCTCCCTCAGCGCCTAACGAAAAGCTTAACATTGCTATCGGGCTTATTCTTGGCTTTATTGCAGCATCAGGTCTGGCTCTTATTACAGAGTTAATGGATACATCCGTAAAAGACGAACAAGAACTTGTAAAGAATTATAACATACCCGTAGTGGGAAGTATCCCCAACCTTGACACATTAGGTACGCCCGGTTATTATTACGGTCCAAGTGCAGCAGACAATTCAAAAGAAGGAGGTAATGAAAATGGCTCAGCAAAACAACAATAAAATAGTTACCTCTCTTCGTGTAGACCATCTGCTCACAAGCAAATCACCATTCGATGTTAAAGAAGCGTACAAATCAGCACGAACAAACATTATGTTCAGCCTTACCAACCCGGGCTGCAAGAAAATAATTGTAACAAGTGCATTCCCAAAAGAGGGAAAAACAACTACTTGCGTTAACCTGGCAATTGCATTTGCACAGACTACCGCCAAAGTTCTTATTATTGACTGTGACCTTCGCAAACCAAGACTGCATAAAATCTTTATGCTTAAAAGCAATATAGGTCTTTCCAATGTGCTGACACGAATGAATACTTTGGAAGAAGCCATTCAAACAACAGGTTTTTACGGTTTAGAAATACTTCCGGCAGGTACAACACCTCCAAACCCTGCTGAACTTCTTGCATCAGACAGCATGAAAGAAGTAATCGATACTCTTTCTGAAAAATACGATTATATATTTATGGATACGCCTCCTGTTAATGTGGTTACCGATGCAGTAGTTCTCTCCCAATACATCTCGGGATTGTTTTTGGTTACACGCCAAAAATTTACGGATCACCGTTCAATTAAAGATGCTTTGAACCGCCTTGAGCTGGCAAATATAAAACCAACCGGATTTATACTTAATGATATAGATGAGTATTCTTCCAAATATAAATACGGATATAAACGCTACGGAAGATACGGCAGATATGGCAGATATGGAAAATACGGCGGATATGGTAAAGGCGGATACGAATACGGATATTATGGTTCTGTGCCTCAAACCAAAACAGAACCTATAAAAAAAGACAAGGAAAGCAAAAAACAAAAGGTTAAAAGTTAATAAGGGGAGGTATCCCATATGCTTTATGATTTTCATTCACATATTCTTCCTGAGGTAGACGACGGAAGCCGTAGCATCGAACAATCAATTGCAATGCTGGATATGCTCCGTAACAGCGGTGTGGGAACAGTTGTTGCAACACCGCATTTTTATTATAACAAAACAAATGTAGACCGTTTTCTTACTAAAAGGGAAGCGGCATACCAAAGACTTACAGAAGCTACCGGCGAAAAAAAAGGCGTACAGATTCGCAAGGGTGCCGAAGTACTACTTACAACAGACATCCCCAATTTGGATGGATTGGAAAAGTTATGTATTGAAAACACGGCATACATTCTTATAGAACTTCCATACTCATATTGGAGCAGCTGGGTATACCGAGCAATTGATGAGATAGCATTCCGGGGACTTAAGCCCATAATTGCACATATAGACCGATACAGTTGGGCAGGCGATGACTGTATACGAAAAATATTCGACCTTAATTGTCTTATACAGCTCAACACAGATGCAGTTATAGATAAGCACATCAGAAAAAAAGCTTTTAAATACATAAAAAATGGCGAAATCCACCTGTTAGGTTCGGATGCTCATGATGATAAACGCCGTCCGCCAAGGTTTACCGAAGCTATGGAAATCCTCCGAAAAAAATTCGGACCCGATATCGAAAGAGTATTTGAAGAAAACTCTCTTTATGTTTTAAACAATCAAGGATAAACTTTATATCGAATTTTCAAACCAAAATACAAACAAACGGCTCGAACTTTTTTGTTCGAGCCGTTTGTCTACAAATTTAAAATTTGTTTTTTCTCCATTTTAGCAGCAAAGCAGAGTTAATAATTACAAGCACAGAGCCTGCATTATGTACAAGAGCGCCGGTAACTGGACCGAGAACCCCCGTTATCGCAAGAGCTATGGCAAGAAAGTTAAGACCCATAGAAAAAGCAAGATTAATCTTAATCGTTTTCATCATTCTTTTAGAAAGTGCAATCAGATGAGGAAGCTGTTTTAATTCATCATTTGCAAGAACAATATCAGCAGCATCTGCCGCTATATCACTTCCTGTTCCGCCCATTGCAATGCCTACATTCGCCTTTTTTAGCGCAGGAGCGTCATTAATTCCGTCACCAATCATGCACACAGAATCTCCGCATTTACAACAATCATCAATGAATTTTAATTTATCTTCAGGAAGGCAGTCTGCGTGTACTTCATCAATATTAAGCTCACCTGCAACAAAATAGGCAGACTTCTTATTGTCTCCCGTAAGCAGTACCGGATTAACAGATGTAATTTTTAACTCTTTAATCGCCTGTATACTTTCTTTTCTGACCGTATCCGACAGAACAATATATCCCGCAGGTTCATTATTAACAGACACATAAACAACCGTACTGCCTTTATTTAAATAGGTTTCTGTTCCGTCGTATGCATTGGGACTTTTGCTTAATTGCTCACTGTCCAGTACAAAGTTCTTTTTTCCCGCTTTAACTTGTTTACCGCGAATATCTCCTCCTACTCCTGTACCCGGCACCATCGTAAAATTCTCAACATTAGATTGCAAATGCATATGCGTATTATTATAACAGCTTACAATGGCTTTGCCCAAAGGATGTTCAGAAAACTGCTCTACAGCGGCTGCCAAAGCAAGAATATCTTCTTCACTATAATCCGAAACACTTTCCACAGCCGTCACCCGGAGAATTCCGGAAGTAAGCGTACCGGTTTTGTCAAATACAATTTTAGATACCTTTGCCAAACGCTCTAAGGCATCACCCTCGCGAACAAGAAAACCATGTTTAGCAGCATTTCCTATGGCAGCCATAATAGCCGTAGGTGTAGCAAGTACTAAAGCACACGGACAGAATACAACAAGTATTGTAACGGCACGAATGATTTCCCCGGAAATGAGCCAAGTTAATATGGCGGCAGTCAAAGCTATTACAACAACCCATGTAGCCCATTTGTCTGCAATTCCAACTATTTCGGCTTTATCTGCGTCAGCAGACTGAACCAGCTTTATCATTCTCTGAATGGAACTATCCTCTCCCACTTTGACAGCCCTCATCTCAAAAGCACCGAACTGATTGACCGTACCACTAAACAACTCATCTCCGGCAGTTTTGTCCACAGGCAATGATTCGCCTGTCATAACTGCTTGGTTAACAGAAGTCTGACCCGAAATCACAACTCCGTCTACAGGTATAATTTCACCCGGGAGAATACGAATAATATCTCCCACTTTAACCAGTTCAACAGGCACAAGTTTTTCTGTCCCGTTTTCAATTACTCTCGCTGTTTGAGGCGTAAGATGAACCAGCCGTTCTATTCCTGCTCTGGCTTTAGCTACGGTTAAATCTTCAAGCAATGCTCCCAGCTGCATTATAAACGCAACCTCGCCGGCAGCAAAATCTTCTCGGATAACAACCGAAGCTATAAGCGCAAGAGACACAAGCACATCAGCTTTAATATCAAAAGCTGTAATAAGACCTATGATAGCATGAATAATTATAGGAATGCCGCAAAGGATAATCGCAATCCACGCAGCATCAAAAGGTAGCGTCAGTAAATCGAAAATACTTACAATAAGTGCAATGCCTGAAATTATCAGCAAAGCAATGTCTTTTTTTATCCCTCCTATTTCAAGTATTTGTTCGATTTTGTTAATTATTTTATTCATTGCAAGCCCTCTTTCTATACCCCTAGGGGTATGTGTATATTATAGCAATAAAAATTCATATTGTCAATATGTGTAGTAAAGGAATAAAAAAATATGTGCTCTGAAAGTTCAACGCTTTCGGAACACATATCAAAAGAACAACTACTAAAAAAACGGACTTTACTGCATATTTGCAAATCGTTCTACTGCTTTTGTAAAGTTTTCAATTGTTTTATCTGCATCGCCATGTTTAATACCATCCTTCACGCAATGCTTGATGTGACCTTCAAGCACAACCTGACCGGCTTTATGCAAGGCAGATTTGGCCGCATTAATCTGTAAAAGAACATCCTCACATGGAACTTCTTCGTCTATCATTCTATCTATCGCCTGCACCTGTCCGATAATTTTTTTCAATCTGCAGTGCAAATTTTCAGAATCCATACACTGTTTCATAAACACCCTCCTTATCATTAAACACACGCATTTTAGCATATCGAGTAATTTTTACCATATAGCATTACAAATAATATCAAGGCGGCAAGGTTTCTTTCCTGCCGCCTTTGACAACTTGTGCAATAATAATTTTTCCTGATCAAGAGTAGTATATTTTTAAATTATATTCAATACACATAAACTATTTTATCAATAGCCATGGAATCAACCGGCATATCCATTTGAGAAACCTTCTGACCGGTTACTATATCTACATAAAGACTGCTTCCTGCAGATACCTGTACATTAGCAGAATTTGATGTGAGACCCATAAGCGATGAAAGGTTAGATGTTGCATTTAATGAATTTACATCTACCTTTACACGCATAGTATAGCCGTTGCCATTATCTACTACAAGAGACGGTGTATAAGTAATTGTAATATCGGCACCATTTGACTGAGCTTTTGCTCTGAGAAGTTCAAGCATCTGCACAAGAGTAACCTTATACTCTCTTGCAAAGTTGTAGCAATCAACCGGATTTCCTTTAGCATTGTTAAACGCTGTTGTATAAACTTCAACGGGAATATCTTTTAATACGGTCTTATATGCAGATGCATTTGAAGGATAAGAAGCTATATCGGTGTTCATAGAAATGTCACGCTGTGATGTTTTACTGTTTATTACATCAAGTGTTTCAAAACCTGCAATACTTCCATCAAGCTGAAGAAGCAGACAAGCTACTTCCTTCATTGTTATTTCATTAGCGGGATTAATCTGTCCGTTTGCATAAAGGGTTATTCCTTTTTTATACGCATATGCGAGAACGGTTTGCTCTCTGTCTGTAAGGTCAGATGAAACGCCGCTGTAAAGAGGTGTTTTATCTCCGTAAGACTGCCCCTTTTTAGACTTCATCATGGTCGCATAAGTAAGAGCAGCAACTGTATCCTGAACTGTTGCATTTTTTTCGGCAAATTCAGCGTTGTTGTTTTCACTGCCCAAGAGGGAAGCAAGAACATTTACATTCGCTGCATTTTCCCCATCATATTCTTCATAATATGGAAATTTTGTATATGTTATGTTCATTTCCTCAGAACCCAGTCTTACAAGGGCAGTTGCAAGCTCATTATTTGTAATGGTTGCTGAAGGCGAATATTCACGATCGAACAGTTTTGAAGATTCAAACATTGTTTTATATACATCTTCATCTATACCGTTTATAAAGTCATTCTGACTGCCTACCGAGCGTGCTCTTACTATAAGCGCTGACGCTTCTGCTCTGGTAAGTGTATCATCAAGACGAAGGTTTATACCATCATCACCTGTCATGATTCCATATGCATATACCCAAGCCACAGCATCGGGATTAGTGCCCTGATCGGTGATCATTGCAGGAATTTTTACATCCATAACTTGACCGTTTCGAGACCATATAAGATTAGCAACATCGCCTCTTGTAATAGGCACATCCGGATTAAAATTATTATTTTCGTCTCCTTCAAGTCCTGAATACATTATATAATCATATGCCCAATGTCCTTCAATATCATTGAAAACAGTTTCAGAGGCAGTGGGACCTTTGCCTATCATCTTTACAAATTCAGCACGGGATACCGTACCGTCGGGACGAAAAGTTCCGTCCTCAAAACCGTTTATTGTACCGCCATCTACAAGGGTGGAGACATAAGAATACGCCCAATGATCGGCAGGCAAATCCGAAAATGAAATGGCAGCTGAAGCAAAAACACAGCAGCTAAGCGCAACAGCCACGCAAAGCATTATAGAAATTATTTTTTTCATTAATATCATCCTTTCTATTTATCTATAAAACAGCATTACTGTTTTATATTATTAATAAAATATCAACCCCTATACCATACCACTAATCTGCGGCATACCTATAAAAGTCTAAATGTCAAGCTTATTTTTAACTGTCATCACCGCATCTTCTGAAATATTACAGCTTAACAAATATATGGGTACGATACTAACAAGTTTATCTATCATAGTAAGCGTATCAATCATTAATTCGGTTATGGGAGGTCTTTTAACCTGCTCTAAAATACGCTTTACAGCATCTGAAGAAGGTATTTCCCGAATTGTGTTAACTTCTCCCCTCTCCAAAAAAACTATCGCTTTTAAAGGAACATTTTTGGCAGTGTTTATCCCTGAAGTTCCGCAAAAAGGTGTGCCGTACAATACAGCTTGTCCATCTTTAAACATTATTGCCGGTGTATCATCATTAAGTATATCAACCCGGTCAGGAAACATATTCTTCCACAGAGAGGTATGAGTAGATTTGCCAACTCCACTATGTGCAGAAAACGCTATACCGCTTTTGTCAAAAGCTATTGCTGAAGAATGAAGAACGATTCCATTATTTTTAAGGCATATAAAACTGAAAATATCCCGTAGAGCATTAAATGCAAAATAATCGTCAGATGCGCCAAGGTGTTTTTTTATATTAAAAAAATCAACATCTATATTAGTCCATTCTTTGTTAGCTTTAACCTGCATAAAACAGGTATCAGTCTGTCGGTCATAGTCATAAAAACAGAAGCCTTCGTCAATTTCTCCCCAAATTCGGCTTGTCTCAAAGCTGCCAGGTTTAAGACAAGGGATAACTTTATCGCAAAGTCTGCCTCTGATAGTAACATCAGACGGCTGACGACCTTCGTATATGTACGGCTTTAAATCCTTTTGTATACCCACATCTGTGAAACCGCTGTATTCTATTTTAACATTGGCAATATTATACTTAGAAATAAAAACCTCTCCCCAAGAAAACGCTTGTTTTTTTATTACAAACGATTTTATTCCTTAAAAATAAATTTAAACTCTATCCTAGTGTATTGAAATACTGCATTATATTAACCGTGAGTCGTTATTAGAAACACCAGTATTATACATAGTGATACAGGCTGCATTTACCGGGATTTATTTATTGTTGCATACAGATTAAGGCAAAATAAATCCATATGATAATATTAACATAATACGCCGCTAAAGTCAAATGTAATTATCAGCAATCACATTTTATAAACTGCATAAAAGAAGAAAAAAAGGATTGACAAAATGTCAATCCTTTTTATACACAACTATGTTATTATGACTGAGGTTCTGAATACAACTTAAGGTTGTATGTTGTAATACCAGCACCTGTATTGTCATCTACAGCATATGTTACACCATATGCAGGATCAGCAGTAATCTTTTCTTTTACTGAAAGTTCAACTACATCAAGTGTAGGCTGTACATACTTTTTCATATTAATTATCCTCCTATATTAGAATAAACAAAACAAACAATTAAATTAACTTAAATCAGTCTGCGTATGTGTATACACCGTCTACACAAATGTAAGCGCGTGTTGTGTATGTGTTGCCAGATGTTATAACGCCTAAGCCACCGTCAACAAGCTTAACTGCATACTTACCATTTTCGTTGCCGAGTGCAGGATAAACTACTGCACCTTCAGTTTCAGCAGTAAGATTTTCAACTGTACCTTCGCAGAAAATGATACCATATGTAATTTCTGATGATGTTCCTTCAGGGATAGATACTGTTGCAAATCTTGTAATGTAGTTGGCTTCAGGAGTCTCTTCTGTAATAGCCTGATCTTCATCACCTGCAGTAATTGTAGGATCAGAAGGTTCTGTTCCGCCGTCATATGTGATTGTATATGTTTCTCCGCCAACAATTGTTACGGGGCCAACATATTCAACCTCATTAACATAAGCTGTTCCGCCTGTGAAAGCACCGATTGTAAGAGTGCCTTCTTCGCCTTTACCAAGATACTTGTCATATGTTACCTCAAGACCTGTTTCGTTGTTTACTGTAACTGTAAGAGGATCGATGTTGTCTCCTTCAGTTGCAGTAACATTTCCGCTTGTTGAACCGGCAATAATCTTAGTTCCGGAAGGAAGCGGATCGCTTTTTGCTACTTTGTAATTGAAAACAGCTGTTCCTTCTTTAGCAGCTTGCTGGTTAATATATATGATTTCATCATCAGCAATGTCTGCATCTGCACTGCTGTGTACAAGATAAGTAACCTGTTCGTCACTTTCTGCTCCCGTAACCTGTGTAGAAACCGTAATATACTCACCTTTGTAAGTTGTAGTGGTGGTTGTTGCGGCAAATGCAGTAGTACCGAGAAGCATTACAGCAACAAGTGCACATGCCAGATACTTCAAGAAATTCTTTTTCATAAAATTTACCTCCATATGTAATATCAACTACTTACGAATATTATAATATGTGTTTTTATAATTGTCAACCTTTTTTGGTTTCAGCTTGCACAAATTTGGCATATTAAATTTGTGTATAATAACTAATATTTTGTAATAATAATTTAATTTTAAAAAAAATTTTTTACATTATTCATAATCTTTACCGCTCCGTCTGCTATGTCCAACCGCTTGTCACAAATATCGAGAGCAGCTTGTTTATGAGATACTATTATGCACATTTTATTTTTTATATTCTTAAGATTGGTAAGTACACGAGCCTCTGTTTCTTCATCAAGCGCTGAGGTTGATTCGTCAAGCAGCAGCACCGGTGCGTCATAGTAAAGAGCACGAGCAATGGCTATACGCTGTATTTGCCCTTCCGAAAGTCCAAGGCCTTTTTCGCCTACAACCGTATCAAGCCCCTGAGGCAATCCGCATATAAAGTCCCATATATCAGCAGCCGATGCCGCATCTCTAATTCGCCGATCGTCAGCATCTTTAATAAAAAAGGCTATATTTTCTCTTAGAGTACCCGACAAAATCATATTTTGCTGGGGTACATAAGCAAACATACTGCGAGTACTGCTGCCCAGCGGAATTATCTTGTCAGCTGTTTTAATATATACACTTCCACTGTCAGGACTTATAATACCCAAAGCTATTTTTAGAAGGGTGCTTTTACCTATCCCGGATATTCCGGCTATGGCGATAAAATCACCTTTATCTATTCTGAATTTAGCATTATTCAGGACTACATTTTCCCTGTCATATGAAAAACATAAGTTTTCAGCCTGTATACACTGCATACTTTCATACAAAGCTTTTCCGTCAAACTCTTTCCCATCAGTGTTTTCAATATCTTCCAACTCTGTCAAACGCTCTGCCGATGCAAGCATGTTATAATACTGCGGGAATAATCCCGAAAGTGATCTGAAAGGAGTTTCCAACTGAGCAAAAAGCTGTAGGATTGCAGTAAGGGTACCTATAGTCATAAAACCTTTAGAAATCTTATATGCGCACCATACCAATGCAAAATAGTAACCTACGGTTATTGCGATATAAAACGCAATGTTGGCAGCTATACTGATATTATTTCTTTTTATATGAAGATGGAAATTCCCCTTTTGCATTTCTCGTGATTTTGATGTTACTACATCTTCACCTCTGAATGATTTAATCACGAGAGCATTTTGAAGGCTTTCAAGCATAAAGGAGCGAATTTTTCCGTCAGATTCCTGACAATCTTTATGAAGCTTCTTCATGCGTTTACTGTATATACGAGCAAGTATAAATATAAACGGACATATGCATAAGCATATAAGAGCAAAGCTGCGATCCAACCAATACAGTGCCGCAAAGCTGCAAACGGCTTTAGTTACAAGTACGGCACCGTTGGGGATAATGCCCATTATTCCGTTTACTATAACGCTTACATCATTATATATACGGTTCATAAGGTCGCCCGAATGAAAAGAAACAAGCCGCTGCCAATCTTTATGTATAAGACCTTTAAACACCTTTTCCCTCATACGCATGGACATTTTACCCGAAACGAACGCACTCAAATAATTATATATAACACTGAGCACAAGCTGGCACACCAAAAGGATAGCTATGGTTATAACCCCGGCGGAAAACATTCCGTCTTGATATACTGCAGAATCGATGGCATTTTTTGAGGCAAGAGCAAACCTAACCCCAACATACGAGTAAGCCATACCTACTGAGGCAAGTATCAATACGGCAAAGATGTTTTTCCCTGCGGTCTTTTTTATCCAGAGAAGTGATTTGTTTTTCAATCTGTATTCCCCTTAATTATTTTTCCAAAATATCTTTATCTGCAAGCTTTTGTATGAATTTATCCACATCCGACGAAACCACATCTTCGTCAGCATCGTATTCTTTGATTACGGCTTGTACCAGCTCCTCTTTTGTTGCCCCCTTTTGAAGCAACTCCCAAAGAAACGCTCCTGTTTCATTAGTTGTAATCATTGAATTAATATTCACATTATCCTGACCTACAGAAATTACAATGTAATTATCAGCAATGTTTTTCAAAACAAAATCTTTTTTAATCTTAATCGTCTCTTTCATTTTAAATCCCTTTCTCCGTTTATTTTATATAAAAATACTTTTAAAATTTTTACACTATTAATCCCTAAAGCCCGTCAATCATCCAAATCTATAAGCTTTGAAGCCTTTATACCCAGAGCATCTGCTATTTTGAAAAGAGATTTTACAGAAGGGCAATATGGTAAATTGGGACTTTCTAACTGACTTAAAAAAGAAAGCGAAATATCCGCATGTTCCGCAAGCTCAGCTTGTGTCATTCCGCTTTTACGCCTGTAATAGCCTATTTTAAGTCCTATTTCCAATAAAATAAGTTCATATTCTTTTTCTGAAATCATATAAATTATCCCCAAATCACAGTATTCATATATCACATATTATATATTCTATACTCTTTGTAAACACTTATAAATTTTATACAATCAAATAATTCTTTGATTATATCGAATTAAAAACCTTCATTATGTTTTAAAAAAACAGACGACTTCAAAAATATTGTAAAAAGAAACAGAGTCTTCTGTTGCAGAAGACTCTGTTTCAGGTAGGAAATATAAATTTCGAGGGGGCAAAATTTATGTAATACCTTTCCTTCGATATGATAATACAATACCAATGTGATACTCATGTGAAAATAAACGGATAATTTTGTGAATTATATCTCTTATGTATAGGACTGCCCGGAATGACAGCCCTGTCAACATTGTTAATTTTATTATTCTAAGCTTGTTATTCACCGTAATAAGCACGGGTGTATATCTGAGAGAGCTCAGAAACAAGAGGATAACGGGGATTTGCTGTAGTACATTGGTCTTCAAACGCTTTTTCAGAGAGAGACGGAAGTTTTGCAAAAAATTCTTTTTCCGGTATTCCACACTCCTGAAGGCTTGAGGGCATACCGAGAGTACTAAGCAGCTCTTTAACTTTGCCGATAAGACTCTTAACTCCCTGCTCATCGGTTTCAGCAGGAAGATTAAGATGCTGAGCAATCTGCGAATACTTCTTATCTGCAATAAATTTTTCGTATTTTGGCCAAGTTACGAATTTAGTAGGCTGCTGTGAATTATATTCAATGACATAGGGCAAAAGCACCGCATTAGCTCTGCCGTGTGAAATATGAAATTCTCCGCCCAGTTTATGCGCAAGTGAATGATTTATGCCAAGGAAAGCGTTTGTAAATGCCATACCTGCTATACAAGACGCATTGTGCATTTTTTCACGAGCAACAAGGTCATTGCCGTTTTCAAATGCTCGAGGCAGATACTCAAAAACAAGCTCAATTGCTTTTATTGCAAGAGCATCTGTATAGTCGGAAGCAAGCACCGAAACATAGGCCTCAATTGCGTGAGTAAGAACATCAAGCCCCGTGTCAGCAGTAATATTTTTGGGAAGTGTTGTAACAAACTGAGGGTCGATGATTGCTACATCAGGCGTAAGTTCATAATCTGCCAGAGGGTATTTTGTATTTCCGTTCTTTTTATCCGTAATAACCGAAAATCCTGTTACCTCTGAACCTGTACCAGAAGTTGTGGGAATAGCCACAAACTGTGCTTTTTTACCAAGATGCGGG
>URVP01000011.1 GCA_900551345.1 uncultured Eubacteriales bacterium | reverse complement strand
TTCAAGTACCGCTCCCGTTCCGTCAACCACCGCCAGCTTGCAGCCCGTACGATATGCCGGGTCAAGGCCGAGCACGATTTTATCTTTAACAGGCGGCTGCAAAAGTAGTTTGGAAAGATTGGCAGAAAATACCTTTATAGCCCCCTCCTGCGCTATTACCGTTTTTTCGTTTCGTATTTCACGCTCAATAGACGGTTTTATAAGCCGGATATATGCGTCCCGGGCGGCACACTCCACATATTCACTTGTTATACTTCTCTTTTTAGCAATCAGACTTTTATATAATCTATCAAGAATCGGCTGTTCATCCACCGTAATTTTAACTTTTAGATACTCCTCTCTCTCCCCTCTGTCTATTGCAAGAATTCTATGATTTGCAATTTTTGAAAGAGGCTCGGAAAAATCGGCATACATCTCATACACAGTTTCACAGTGACCCTTTTCATTATCAGGAAGTTTCTTACCGGTACTTGCAACAGATATAGCACCGCTTCGTAAAGTATAATTCCTGATAAACTTTCTGAAATCTGCATTATCAGATATTTCCTCGGCAATTATGTCCATGGCTCCTGAAAGAGCCACCTGAGTATCTGTAACATCGTCATTTAAAAAAGGTCTGCATATTTCATCTATATCTCCCGACTCAAGTGTCTGTTGTTTAATAATCAAGGCAAGAGGCTCAAGACCTCGTTCTTTTGCAATTGATGCCCGAGTCCGTTTTTTTGGGCGGTAAGGACGATAAATATCTTCCAATTCGCTCATTTTTTCAGCTGCCTGAATCTGTGATTCGAGCTCAGGGGTGAACTTGTCCTGCTCGGATATCAAACGGATTATTTCCTGCTTTTTCTCTTCAAGTGAACAAAGATATTCATATCTCTGTGCAAAGCTTCTTAAAGTAATGTCATCAAGTGAGCCGGTAGCTTCTTTTCGGTAACGGGCTATAAACGGGATTGTATTTCCGCTTTCTAAAAGTGAAATCACATTTTCTGCTTGCCATGGTTTCAGTCCGAATTCTTTTTGTATTTGCAATGATATATCCATCAGTCTTCTCCCTTTAAAATTTGTAATTCTTCCTCTGTAAGCTCTCTTATTTCGCCAAGCTCAAGATCTTGGTCAAGAGTAAGACCACCCATACCCAGGCGTTTTAAATAAATAACCTCTTTACCTACCGTTTGAAACATTCGTTTAACTTGATGGAACTTTCCTTCACAGATGGTTACCAAGGCTTCTCCCCTTCCCACAATTTCAAGATGAGCAGACATGGTCATATATCCGTCATCAAGTACAACGCCCTTATTAAAGGCGTCTATATCCGCCTGTTCAGCATCCTTATTAAGCCTTGCATAGTACAATTTGGGCACCTTATGCTTTGGGGACAGAAGTTTATGCGCAAGCTGTCCGTCATTGGTCATGACAAGAAGCCCCTCCGTGTCTATATCAAGCCTGCCCACAGGGAATGGCTCAAAATGTGCAAATTCAGGCGGAACAAGCTCAGCAACGGTTCGCATACGCTTGTCCTCGGTAGCGGAAACAAACCCTGCGGGTTTGTTAAGCATAAGATAAATAAATTTTTTATATTCAACTATTTGACCGCACACGGTTATACAGCAACGGTTCGGGTCAATTTGCATGCCCGGATCGTTTACCGGAACACCGTCTGCAAAAACTTCACCTGCTTTTACAAGGGCTTTAACCTCCTTGCGGCTTCCTATTCCCATATTTGAAAGAATTTTATCCAACCGTTCCATTCATATATCCGTCCTTTTCCTTTTGATTCACAAGGGGAATCATAAAACCATCTAATGCAACTGAGGAAATATCTCCCCCTATTATCTTTCCGTTGTGAATTATCAGATTTATATATACCGTCTTATCATATCCGTCAAAATTCAAAACGGCATAGCTGTACAGCTTTGCCGTCTGTCCTTTGTACTTGGATAAATCATATCCCACTTGCATTTGCAGCCGATTGTATTGTTCCATGGATTCGTCCCATGTCTCGGGAATGACAATATCCGACACTTTAACGCTTTTTTCATCTGCTTTCCAACCCAAGTCACTTATATAGTCGGTATAAGAGCGCGATGGAGTCCCGGTAGTTACAAGTATAACCGACACCAGTATAAGAAACGCAGAAACCGTAACAGCAATCAGCTTTTTATGACGCATTAAAACTCACCTCTTACTAAAACTATGCAAGAGGAAAGTCCGCTTATGCACTATCCCAGATAAAAACTTATTCGTTTTATTGTAACAGCCTTTTTAGGGCACAATTCCTGACAGCAAAAGCATCTGATACACTTCTTTTTGTCAACAATCGGTTTGCTTTTCCCCATTACAATTGCTTTTGCAGGGCAACATCTTGCACATTCTCCGCATTTCACACACTTTGACCCGTCAAATACCGGACGAGGAGAAAATACATTTGACGCCTTCTGTAAAAGAGAGTTATTAAGCATATTGCCCATCCCTCCGGCTGCTTGTTTATAATCCTTTATAATAAAATCTTCGATATTGCCCGAAGTATCAACCTCTTCTGCCGCAGCGGGACAAAGCCCCATATTAATAGCGGATTTAAGAGTAGGCACCTGGCTCGGTTTAAGCCCTATAATTTTTGACCCTATCAAATCTGCTTCATGAGGATTATCAGAAGAAATAACCGCTCCCACCTTTCTGGGAGTCCCTCCTGAAGGGCCTGCCCCCTCCATGCCAACGATTCCGTCTATAAAAGAAAGTTGCGGCTTTGCCGCACCGCAAAGGCGTACAAGCATATCTGCAAATACATCCACATTTGGAAATCTCATGTGATATTCCGCCTTATAGGTACCCGGAACAAGTCCAAAAAGATTTTTCACGGCACCTGTATATGTGGTAAAACCGTGAGTTTTGAGCTTTGCCGCAGATATAATAACATCATTTTCTAAAAACGGTGTAATAAATGCAAACGGGAAAACCTCACTGCCTAAAGAATAGGTGACTTTTTTAAAAGAAGTATCATAATTAAGCTTTGCACCACACATTTGAGTAATTTTGTCATATCCACAAGCCACATAAAGGTTTTTGAGTATTTTTTCCGAATAGAACCCGCCCGGGCTGTCAGCGATTGTCACTATTCCTCCCTGCCGTTCAATCACCCGTGACAGTGCTGCAACAAAAACAGGGTGAGTTACAGTAGCACTTTCAGGGTCACTTTTCATAAGCAAATTGGCTTTTATCAGCACCTTGCTTCCCTTTTTTATATATTTTTCAATACCACCAAGTTTAATAAATGCATCTTCAAATGTTTTTTCAAGATTATCTATATCGTATTCGTCACATCGTGCAACAACAACGCTCATATAAAAGGTCTCCTTTTAATATTGCCGAAGGCATTGCTTTTTTATTTATACTGCTTCATAAACTGTTCGATTCTTTCCAAAGCCGCATTTATGCTTTTTATGGAGTATGCATAAGAAATACGCACAAATCCCTCACCCGACGCACCGAACGCATCTCCCGGAACTACCGCAACATTCTGCTCATCAAGAAGTTTGTTGCAGAACTCATTTGATGTAAGTCCTGTTCTTTTTATGCTGGGGAATATATAAAAAGCACCTTTGGGTTCAAAACAGTCAAACCCAATGTTTCTGAGTCCGTCAAGAATAACCTTGCGGCGGTAATTATACTGGATTACCATTTCTTCCACATCTCTGTCTGAATTCTGCATAGCATCAACCGCTGCAAACTGACTTGTGGTAGGAGCACACATAATAGAATATTGATGAATTTTAGTGACTGCTTTTACAAACTCAGGTTCGGCACAAAGATAGCCAAGACGCCATCCGGTCATGGCAAAAGCCTTTGAAAAGCCGCTTATAAGAACTGTTCTTTCCTTCATGCCCTTTATTGAAGCAATGGAAATATGCTTATCTCCATATGTAAGCTCTGCATAAATTTCATCTGAAAGCACTACTATATCAGTACCTTCAAGAACCTGAGCTATAGCCTCTAAATCCTCTTTTCTCATTACCGCTCCGGTTGGATTGTTGGGGAAAGGCAGAATAAGCGCCTTTGTTTTTGGTGTTATTTTGCTTTTAAGTGCCTCAGGTGTAAGGCGAAAATCGTCCTCCTCCTTTGTTTCAACAGGTACAGGCACGCCGCCTGCAAGAGAGGTACATGGACTGTAGCAAACAAAACTGGGTTCAGGAATTATTACCTCATCGCCCGGTTCTATAATTGCACGAAGGCTTATATCGATAGCTTCGCTGCCGCCTACAGTAATGAGCACCTGGGATGATTCGTACTCCAAATCAAACCGTCTTTTAAGATAATTGCATACTTCCTGCCTAAGCTCTGCCAGACCGCTGTTGGCAGTATAGTAAGTACGCCCTTTTTCAAGAGAATATATGCCTGCGTCTCTTATATGCCACGGAGTTACAAAATCCGGTTCGCCCACTCCCAAAGATATTGCGTCGGGGCGCTCTGCAACAATGTCAAAAAACTTTCTTATGCCTGAGGGTTTAATATCCCTGACAGCGCCTGAAAGCACCTTTTCATAATTCATAATGTAATCAGCCGCCTTTCATCTACATGGTCATCTTCAAGTATAACTCCGTCAGATTTATATTTTTTGAGAATAAAATGTGTTGCAGTAGATACTACATGTTCCATAGTCGCAAGCTTTTCCGCAACAAACAGCGCAACGCTTCTCATATCGCTGCCCTCTATAACTACGCCCAAATCATAACCGCCTGATACAAGATACACATCCTTTACCTCGGGGTACTGATATATCCTTTCGGCAATTTTTTCAAAGCCTTCGCCTCTTTGAGGGGTAACTTTAAGTTCTATTATCGCCGTAATAAAATCCCTGTCCGATTTGTCCCAATTTATAAGTGTTCTGTAACGCACAATGGTACCGTTTTCCTCAAGCGCCTTAATTTCAGCCTTAATTACCTCTGCATCACAGTCAAGCATAACCGCCATGGTTTCCGGCGTAAGCTTCGCATCGTTTTCGATAAGTCTGAGTATCTTTTCTTCGTACATTGCGCATCTCCTCCAAAATTAAAATATAATATCTAATTTTACCCCAACCCGCTCCGGTTGTCAAGAAAAACCACATCGAATATGACGGTTTTTTCACTCCATATGACATGCTTGCAAACTGACCTTGTATACTCAATTGAGTGAAATATCTTTTGCAATTTTACATTTTATAAAAATATTTCTATCTTTTTTTGGTTTGTGAAATTAATTTCATATAACCTCTAAAGATTTTGTACAGTTTTACAGCGTTTTTTCATACGAATATACACAAACAAAAAGATACCGCCCGCTAAAACTATAATTGCCAAAAATATAATGAATCCAAAACTTCTTGGTGTATATTGAACACAAATCGTGCTGTTGGGACCTTTAGTTTGCAAAACTACATATTTTCCTCTTTCGCTTACTTTTGTTTTGTGCCAATTTCCGTCCTCAAGAAGCCATACTGCTACCCGATCTTTATTTTGATTTAAAAGCCTTACATTCACAGTATCATCGCGTTGTATTTCAGTATCAGACAAAATAATATCATAAACTTTAACATTTTCTTGTACTTTTACCGGAGGCGTTTGTGTGCTTTGGGTTATATGCAATTCCGCTTTATCAGTGAATTCTCCTTCAGCTAAAGCAACAGATAATTTACCGGTTTCGTTTTTTTCAACACTTGCAAGCGTTGTGATATACTTTTCATATTCACAAGGAATTTCCAAATTTTCTGTTATCGTTTCGCAATCCACTGCTTTCCAATTACCGAAATATCCTTCTTTTTCAGGTATGGCAGGATATTTAATTCGCTTTGTCTCGTATCCATATTCAATTTCTTGTGTTTCTATAATTTTATCATCTGCAATAAATGTTATGGTAAAACTGATAAACCATTTAGGGATCCCACTGATCGTTCTTAATTCTTCAAAACTTATTGGCTCCGCATTTCCCGTATAGCTTATTCCGTCTATTGCACCTACATCGTTATTTACAAAATAATTCATACTTACTTTTTTAAGGTCTTCGGATTGACCGCATATAGACCCGATATTTTCCACACCTTCAGCGGACACGATTGCATAACATCCATATACCGTTTCAGCCTTTCCCGATATTCCGCCTACATATCTTTTTCCATCAACACTGCATTTTGAATAGCTTTTTCTTATTACAGATTCGCTTTTTCCTGCAACTCCTCCTACATAATCGCCGTTAGTACTGCTGACATCGGCATAATTTTCACATTTATAAATCGTCCCTATTTCCGCAAGTCCTACTATGCCGCCGGTACAATCCTTTTTACCTACGACCTCTCCATCGTTAATACACAATTGCAAAACGGCCTTTGTTTGATATGTAAAATGAAATGTATTCGGCTTTTCTATTTCATCCTCAGGATCTTTCGAATATTCAATTGCCATAGCTCCGGCAATACCTCCGGAATTACGATCGGCAGAAATCTTTCCAAAGTTTTGACAATCCTCCACCTTTCCTTGTTTAATATTTTCTATATCTTCATCCGATACATCTATAAATACATCCGAAAGATCCGTATCGCTATTTTGCAGATCCTCCATTTCACTCATCATCAATTCAACAATTAAATAAAATTCATCACTTATGGAAGATATACTTTGTGCAATGGTACTTCTTCCGCGCGAGATTTCATTGCCCAAGCCTTCAATTTCACCGGATATTCCGGAAAGTGAATCAAACAGATTGCTACTGGCTTCTTTAAAATCATCGCCCAACTTGACGAATTCCAACGGTTCTTCCTTCGACAGATCCGAAATAATGTTCTTTATATTCCCCATTGCTGAATGAATATCGTCCATTGCATAAATCAACAATGTAATAGCATCATACAAATCATCTTTCGCCATATTGAATTTACCGTCAGAATCATCTGCATACAGCTCTAATTCGTCAAATATATCCCTAACAGCCGTACTCAACCCATACAATCCGCCGGTAATGTTGTATATGGCATTTTCCAGATATTCAATTGAAGACTCAATATTTTGTGCAGCTGAACGAAATGCAGAAAAATCCACTTCTGCATTGCTCACAATTGTATCAAGACTTTTACTAATTGTTTGAAGAGAAGAAATAGTCACACCTAAATTCTCAGTTACAGTTTCAATATTTTGTATTATTTCATACACATTTAATTTTAAAGCTTCAAAACTGTCAGGTTTGGTTTTTAAAAGTGTTTGTATCTTTTCAAGTGATGTTTTTACGGTGTGTTTAGCCGTAATAATATCTTCTATAGCCGCAGACAATTCTTTTATCGCATTTTCTGTTTGTTTGGGGTTGTTAAATTGCACAGCTTCATCTAAATTATCAATTGCCTGTCTTGCGCTGTTAAAAGCTTTATTCAAATTTTTTTCAGCCCGTATCATATCTTTAAGAGATGATGAGATCTCATCTATTTCATTTTTTAAATCAGGCATATATGATTCTATACCTTTCAAAGCTGCGTCAGCATTCTTAAGAGAATTTTCCAAATCCTCACTGCTGTTTTCCAAATCTTCAAAAACCGGAATCAATTTATCAAGCGTATTGGAAAATATCGCTATCTGTGCATTCATTTCACCTAAATTATCATCGATAAAATCCGTTCCCTGATTAATCAAAACTTCCGTATTTGTTTGAGCATTTTGAGTATATTTGGAAATTTGATTTAAGTACCTTTCTGTATTATTACTTAAATTGTCAGTATCATTTATCAATTGGTTTACCATTGTATGAAGATTACTTAAATGCTGATGTATGTCCTGAAGTGTATTTTTGGAAGTGCTTAATAGAACATACGGTTCTGCTTGCCCAACAATACCCCCCACATCTTTTCTTCCTTGTATGACTCCATAATTCTTACAACCCAGCAAATAACCCGATTGTATTCCTGCTATTCCTCCTATGTTATATCCTACATGAGGATATCCAACGGCAGCATAATTTATACACCCCTGAATGATTCCCGAAGTATAACCTGCTATTCCTCCTATATCAGTATAGTCAAAAAAACTCTCTTCTTCAGTTTCTTCCTGATAGTTTTTATAGCTTTCAATAATCGCTCCGGTATCTGTCTCTATATCTAATGCGTTTTTTTCCCTTTCCTTATAAACTGTATTTATTTCTGCATTATTGACACAGTTCTGCAAATAGCCTTCATTTTTTCCGGTTATCCCTCCGGCTGAGGTTTCCCCGATAATACTGCCGGAAGAAGTGCAGGATATAATTCGCCCTTCGTCAGTATTATTTCCCGCAATGCCGCCGACTACACTTTCTCCGTTGACCGTACCGTCAAAGCAACATAATTCAACAGTTCCCGAATTTTCACCTACTATACCTCCGACAAAACTTTTTGAACCACCGGGTATAATGCTTGCCTCTACATTAAGATTCTTAACCACACCGTATGGTTGAATATAACGGAACACACCCGTATATGAACCATCTTTTGAGATATTTATACCTGATAATGTGTATCCGTTTCCATTGAATGTCCCGCCAAAAGTGGGAACCGGGAAAAACTCACCATCATCAAAATCGATATCGCAAGTCAAGTTGAATGTTTTTCCATATGACCATGTGTCCAAAGTACATTCTTTAGCAAATTCGATGAATTCTTCTTTACTTGAAATATCAATAGATCCATCTGCCGCAAATATTGGCATTACCAAAGACAGCAACAATACAATTATAAGCAGCACCGCAATTATTTTATATATTTTCATCACAACCGCCTCCGAATTTAAAATGATCTTTTATACTGAAAGAAGTTTTTTCAATCAGTTTATCTCCCAATATCAACAGCTGAGGAAGGATACCCATAACCAAAACGATGGAAATCACCGTACCTCTGCCAAGTGTTATTCCAATAGAAGAAATAGCCGGATCTGATGAAAGTAACCCTATGGCAAACCCGGCTGATGCAAGAATGCTGCCCGAAGTAAAAACTGTGGGGAAAGCAAGATCCAGAGCCTTTTTTATTGCGTCAAATTTATTCATATCCTGCCTTAGCTGCGTATACCTATTAGTAATTACAATCGCATAATCTATGTTTGCTCCCATTTGAATAGAACTTACCACCAAATAACTCATAAAAAACAATGGTTTGTTTTGAATGGTAGGAAGGGAGAAATTAAGCCAAATACTGCCCTGAATCACTAGTATCAATATGAATGGAATGCCGGCAGATTGAAATGTAAAGAACAAAACTATCAATACAAAAAGAATTGATAGGATACTGATTATCACATTGTCTCTGATAAAAGAAACTGACAAATCATAATCGTTTGTTGAATTTCCAACCAACAAAACATTTTCTCCATAGTATTTTTCTGCTGTATTTCTTACAGTATTCAAGAATTCAAATGTCTGCTCACTTTCTTCAGGTATATTCAAGTTCATAACCAAGCGCGTATAGGATTTACTTAAAAGCTGCTTTTTACCGTCATCAAGCATATCATGAACCTCATCCAATTTTTCTCTTGTCTCACTGTCTAAAGAAGCGTACCCCTGATCCACTGTTTTATATAAAAAATCAAACAGATCCAAAAGGGCTATTTTGTAATCATCAATACCTCCTATAATTTGTCCGTAACTTTCTTGCTCAGCAGCATAAGCAGAATAAATAAGCCGAACCAATTCAATATCCATATCTGTTAGTTCGGAAAATTGACGCGGCGTAAGCTGATCTCCGACAGAATATCCATCGATCGCTTCTACAGAAGCAAGCCCTGTAACAGAATCCACCTGTGGATATTGCTCCAACTCCGATTTCAATAACTGTTCTTTCTTATAATCCCCGGAAGGAACTAAAACCGCAAGGACATTAGATGTACCGAATGTATCATTTATCATTTCTTTGGCTATCTGTGATTCATTTTTATTTATGGTAGTCAAATTAGTATAACTGTAAGCATAGGGACAATTTCCGGACAGAAAAAAGGAAATTACAACAAGCACTGCAAATATACAGGGAGTAATAAAACGGATTTTAACAACAGCATTAATCCAAGCGGTAATTTTGGGTACAAAACTTCTATGATGTGTTTTATCTATTAAGCTTGAAAAAGACATCAATAAACCCGGCATAAGTATAAATACGGTTAAAATGCTTATAATAATCGCTTTTATAAGCACAATACTCATATCAAATCCTATTCTAAACTGCATAAAGCCCATAGCCGCAAGCCCCGAAAGAGTAGTCAAACAACTACCGGAAATTTCGGGAATAGCTTTGCATAAAGCGGTAATGACAGCTTCTCTAGGTTCTTTTGTTTCTCGTTCTTCCGTATATCTGTGGCAAAGAATGATTGCATAATCTATTGCAAGCGCAAGCTGCAATACTACGGCTATGGAATTTGAAATAAAGGATATTGTACCAAACATAAAGTTCGTTCCTTTATTCAATATAGCTGCAGCAATGAAAGTAATTAGCAAAACAGGGATTTCCATATATGTATGTGAAGTAATAAGCAATACTGCAATTATAATAACCGCAGCAATTACCATAACAAGATTCATTTCCTGCTCTGTAGTCTCAGCTTTCGTATCGCCGAATTCAGCTGAAATATATGTATCATATTCTGTTAATTTCTCTTCAATCTCAGAAAGCGCTGTTTTGCAAATTTCATCATCCGTTGTTCCGTTAAAAGTTACAGAAAACAATGCCGACATATCAGTATAATGATTTTTTGTTTCATCGAAAAGAATTTCTTTAACCCCGTTTATATTCTCCAAATCGCGACATAAATTCTCTGCATCAGAATATGAAATGTTATCTATCATAACCTCAGCAGTTGCATATGTTACAAATTCATTTTCCATAAGGGTAAGACCTTTTCGTGTTTCGGTTTCCTCAGACAAGTAATCTGTCAAATTATTATTAACCGATACCCAATTTGCAGCAAAAAAACTGAATATGATAAGTAATATATATATTAAATAAAATGCCTTGCGTCTATCCACAATAAACGCAGCAGCCCTTTCCAGCGGTGATATTTTTGTGTTGTTTTTACCCATATATTAAAAACTCCCTCTGTTTTATATAATCAATTTGAGAATGTATATTTTTAGCTTTATGCACACAAACTTGACAAATGTTGATTATAAGACTATAATACTATTATATTGATATGTGTTCAAAAATACAATACTCAAACATTGAAATATTTGTTGCTTAATCAACACCTAAAACAAAAAATGTCAATTAAGGTGATAAATATGGGAAAAACCGAAGACAGAAGAATAAGACGAACTAAAAAAGCAATGACAGAAGCGCTTGCTGAACTTCTTTCAATAAAACCTCTTAACAATATAAGCGTACGGGAAATTGCTGATCTCGCTGATATAAACCGAGGCACTTTTTATTTGCATTATCGCGATGTATATGATATGGCAGACCAGCTGCAAAACGAAATTTTCGACAAATTCAATAATATCGTTGAAAGGCACGAACCAAAAAGCAATAACGAAGAGCTTTTCCCTATGTTAACAGAGCTTTTCCATCTGCTTGCCGAAAATGCAAAACTTGCAAAAGTTTTAATAGGAAAAAATGGAGATGCTGCTTTTGTTGATAAACTAAAAAATGTAATTAGGGAAAAATGTTTTCTTAATGTTCAAAAAATATCCAAAATAAAAAACAACAAAGAATTTAATTATTATTACCATTATATAATTTCAGGAAGCATAGGAATTTTTAATGTATGGCTTAACAGCGGCATGAAAGAAACTCCCGAAGAAATGGCCGCATTTATCGAAAGAATGATTTTAAGCAGTGTTAAAACATTAACATAATAAATTAAATTTATAAAATTTTAATTAAGGCATATTGACAAGTTGGATATATAATAAAATTGTTCTGTCTTTAAACACATTGAAATATATTTTTACATCTGTTTAAACTGCAATAACAACTTTGCATCCTTATGTTTTACTCTGTTTTATACATAAAAAATATGCGTCCCCATGTAAGGAGGACGCATATCTTTTTAAATTATCATCCGACAATAATATACCTGCCGACAAAATCAGGTATAATAACATCATTTATTTCCAGTGAAGATATATCCTTTATAATTATTCCGTATGAGTACGTATTGCCCCAGGAATCCTTGGCGACAAAAACACGCTTGCAGGGCTCTGTTACCGGTATATATTGTATATAGTCAACATTTGGAACTGCGGCTCCCTCCGCAAGCCATTTTTCCTCCAAAATCCCCTTATTATATCTCCCTCCTATTATCAATTCCGGGATATAATCAATCATGCCCACCTGTACAATTTCAGCATTTGGATTTTCATCAAAAACACGAATTGTGATATAACCCTCGCTGTCATTATAAAATACTGAAGATTGATAACCCAAATCAATTACAGGCCCCTTTACTTTGGCTGCACCTGCCCACTTTATATAATCTTCACCTTCGGTATCCTGTACATAGATGAGATACGAGCCGTTTTTCCTGACCGTAAATTCTCTGTTCTCAATTTCGTAAAATGTCTCATTTTCATATATTTCAAAAAGGTCCTCCTCAAGGGCTTCACTTAAATAATCCGGCAATGCCCATTTCGCCAAAGCTATTTCTCCGCCTATCAGCCTTATACCTACAGTTTGGGTATTATCGGGATTTTCCGTACTCAGGCAATACAGACCCTTTTCTATTTTAACTGTATTAACAGCGGCTACAGGGCGCATACTTTTGGCATTCTCCCATGCGTATATCTTCATATACGACGGATCCTGGGTAATTTTCATGCGAAATGTTTCCTGTCCCGTACCGGTATTATTGCTGACAGCAACCGCCATAAACTCATCAGCCTCATTATACAGAGCAACCGCTCTAAAAGAACATGAAACCGATTCGTCATTCACCCAAAATCCAACTTCCGTAGCAAATTCATCCCCTCCCGCACTATATTCATAACAATATGAATACCAACCGTATGTATTCTCATCAGCACAAGCATTTATCGATAAAAAATAATTTATAGAAAACAGTAAAATCATTACTGTACATAGGAATTTTTTCATATTTATTCACCTTCTTCAAATCTCATAACCTTGCCATCTGATTTTCTGATGTATACAGTATGATCTCCGCCACATGTAATGTATATCATTCCATCATAGAGTCCATTTTTTTGATCTTTATCAACTCTGGTAACAGTGTACATACTTTTATCGTCTGATTCATTAACACAAAGCAATTTAGTTTCGTTTAAAAAATCTTCGCCGTGATATTCCGAAAAAGCAATGTCTGCAATGGCAACAGCATTTTCTTCAGAAATATCCAAGTCAACTTGTTTCCCCGCATATCCTGACTGCACTGTACCGGTAGATATTTCTATGGTGTTTTCACTGTCGTTCCAATTGACACCAAACCCTGCAAGAGCACCCAACGCTCTTATCGGAACATACGCTTTGTCATCAACAGTAACCGTTTTAAAATCCTTTTCAATGGCTTCTCCGTTTATCTTTGCCGGATAGTCAACTATTTCTGCCGTTATGTATTTCACAGTATCGGCAAATACAGCTGCATATACCAATAAAGCAGCTATTAAAACGGATAATACAATCATCACCTTTTTCATTTTAGTCAGCCCCCCTGTTTATTTCTATTTTTCGATTCCCATAACATTCCCAGCCATATATTTAATGATGGCAATATTGCCATTACAATAGCTCCGATTATATTGTTGTTTAAGAGATTCAATATGTAGATCGGTGCAAATAAACCATATGAAGCATTTATATCCCACATTAACTTATTCTCAAAATCTGCTTTAGTAAATAATACGAACAATAAAATGAGAACCAGACTTCCAGATGTTGACAGATAATTCAAAACATGCCTGCCCAATGGTTTTAATTTTGTTCCTAAGAAAAAATATAAAGCAAAGGGTATTCCAATCGTACATATAATCAATACAATAGCCGATAAAGTCTGTTCCCAATCGTCCATATCAAGCATTATATTATACAAAGTTCCATTCTCCGATACTATCGGACGAATAACTATACCTAATAAGTCAATAATCACAAAACATAAAAACGATATTATAAAATTATTAAGAAACTTTTTCATATTTATCCTCTCGAATTTCTTTAATTCCACAAACATCTAATTTATCTATAAAATTATTTTGAGAATATTTCAAAGTATCATCTAAATAAAATTAAAAAAATCCAATATAAAAAAGATTAGCAACAATGACAATATTGTTAATCCTGCTTTATCTTTTCTTTTGCATATACATATTAAATCAATAATTAAAAGTAAAAGAATTAAAAGAAAAATTATCATACCCTTATCTATACTAAATGTGTAGCTTTTTATTGATAAAATAGACTTAAAAAACGACACAATAGTTATATATACTCCAAGTAGATAGTTCCAATAATTCGAACAAAATGCAACAATAAGTATTGATGTGCACCATATACAAGCACATCTTTTTTTAAGTATAGACATATCATTGCAATAATTGTTATAATCAATGTTATGATCGAAGTTATAAACGGCATCAAATTCAAGGAATTATACGGCATATATATACCTCCTATTTTTATGCTTATCTTCTTCTTTTTTATAGGATTATTATAATTGTGCTTATAAATAATAATTATCTACAATTTTTTCTATTGTTCTTGTCTCTTCTCTAAAAAATTCTCATAAAAAGTCTCATAATCGATTCGTTCTTTGCCGTCATTCGTTACATAGTTTTGTTTAATTTTTTCTGCGACCTCTTTAACTTCATTTTGAGTCATATAACCATCTACTTTAATTTCATTATTTGGAAAACTCATATAATTGCATGAAGCCATATAATTTACAGCTTCTGCTGCCCACAGTGGAACTCCGCTAATACTAATTGTGACCTCTGATTTTTCCCGATATCCATCATCAAGTGCTTTTATCATTCTGTAAAATACAACAGCAATCTGGCTTTTTGTTGCCTTGTCTTCAGGTGCGAATATTTCATAATCCACACCGTTCATAAAGCCTAGCAAGGTCGCATGTTCTATCTGTCTGCCCAACTCCATACTATTTATCATATTTACATCAGAATACAGCGGGCGCTCCATTATTTCGCCAATCAAAAACTCTTGAATAATGTATTCATAGGTATCCATTACTTCTTTAGCAAGTTCTGCCCTTGATATAAACTCGTCTTCGTTTGCATAAACACAAACTGTCAGAAAAACACATAAAATCAGAAATATCATTATTATTTTCTTTAACATATTTATCCGCTCCTTATATTTTTCACAGTGTTGTATTATACAATTTAGTGGTAAAAGATTAGCCTTTGATTTTTGTGTATTATTTCGATTGCAGAATAACATAATTTGTATTTTTTGTCAATCAATCTGCAAAGTATATAAATTAATTTGAAATTGAAAAAAAGGTTGAATATCAGAGGCTTTGTGGTATACTATAAACAGGGTTTATTTAACAGAAAGGAACTGGCATTGATGAGCAAAGTGCTTAGCAAAATAAAAGAAGCGTTTTTATTTATAAAAACATTCGACCATATACAAATTTTGATTCCGCTGTGTCTGAGTATAATAGGCATAGGTGTGATTTACAGTGCTACAAGAAGTTATGAAACACCAAAATATGTGATAGTACAAAGCGGGGCACTGATTTTAGGTCTTGTGTTGCTGTATTTTATTGTGCTGCTGGATTACGAGTACATCTCAGCATTTTGGAAATATATATACGCGGCAAATATTATTCTTCTTATTCTTGTATTAATTATCGGAATAGGCAGCGAGGAAACGGGAACAACCGGGTGGATAAGTTTCGGTCCCATAAGCTTGCAGCCTGCAGAGCTGATAAAAGTTACATTTATAATAACCCTTGCCTGTCATATTGACCTTGTAAAGGATGAAATAAACTATATCGGTAATGTAATTGCTCTTCTTCTTCATCTGGCGATACCTGTAGTGCTTATACTACTGCAACCAGACTTTGGTACATCTGTTGTTTTCATTTTTATCTTCTGTGTTATGATGTTCACTGCAGGAATTGCAAGACGATATATTATTTCAGCTTTAGGTACAATATGTGTTGCGGCACCGATTATATACTTTTTTGTACTTTCTGACTTTCAGAAAAAAAGAATAACAAACTTTTTGTTCCCAGAATCCGACCCTGCCGGTTCAGGGTATCAGGTTATACAGTCAAAAATTGCTGTTGGATCGGGCGAAATTTCAGGAAAAGGATTTCTACAGGGAGTACAAACACAGCTTGGATACCTTCCTGAAAAACACACTGACTTTATATTTGCGGTTATTGGAGAAGAACTTGGGCTTATAGGGTGTATATTTATTCTTCTTCTGCTGACAATACTTATTGCAAGATGTTTTTATATTGCTACGCAGGCAAAAAATACAACAGGCATGATGATATGCAGCGGAATAGGCGCCATGTTTTTGTTTCACACCCTTGAAAACATCGGTATGTCCATAGGACTTATGCCCGTTACGGGAATACCTCTTCCCTTTATAAGCTACGGAGGTACATCTCTTTTGACCTATTGGATTGCCATAGCTCTTACGGTGAGCGTGTCCATAAGGCGAGATCAGTTGAAATTTTAAAAACTTAAATTGCGGTTGACAAAGGGCGATAATTATTGTACCCTAATATAGCAAGGAGGAAAAAACAATGAATATTACAAAAGATATTAAATACATCGGAGTAAATGACCATCAGGTAGATTTATTTGAAGGACAGTATAAAGTCGAGAACGGAATGTCTTATAACTCATATATGATTATAGACCAAAAAATAGCTATCCTGGACACCGTAGACTCACACTTTACACACGAATGGCTTGACAATGTGGAAAATGCTCTTGAAGGCAGAAACCCCGACTATCTTATAGTTCAGCACATGGAACCCGACCATTCCGCAAACATAGCTAACTTTGTAAAAACATATCCAAATGCTAAAATAGTAGCTACTTCCAAAGCATTTAATATGATGAAGCAATTTTTCGGCACAGCATTTGAAGATAAACAAATCGTTGCAAACGAAGGTGACACTCTGGAGCTGGGCAAACATACCCTCACTTTTGTAACAGCACCCATGGTTCACTGGCCTGAAGTAATGGTAACATATGACAGTCATGACAAGGTGCTCTTTTCAGCCGACGGCTTTGGTAAATTTGGCGCTCTTGATATTGAGGAAGACTGGGCTTGCGAAGCTCGCCGTTACTATATCGGTATTGTAGGAAAATACGGAGCTCAGGTGCAAATGCTTTTAAAAAAAGCAGCTGGACTTGATATTGAAAAAATCTGTCCTCTGCATGGTCCGGTTTTATCAGAGAATCTTGAATACTATATCAATCTTTATAATATTTGGTCATCATACGCCGTAGAAACAGAAGGCATTGTAATAGCATATACTTCCGTATACGGCAACACAAAGAAAGCTGTTGACTCTCTTGCAGAAAAACTTCGTGCAAAAGGTTGCCCCAAGGTAGTTGTCAACGACTTAGCACGCTGTGATATGGCAGAAGCTGTTGAGGACGCCTTTCGCTACGGTAAATTAGTATTGGCAACCACCACCTATAACGCAGGAATATTCCCCTTTATGCATGAATTTATAAACCATCTTACCGAGAGAAACTATCAGAACCGTACTGTTGCATTTATCGAAAACGGTTCCTGGGCACCCCTGGCTGCAAAAGTAATGAAAACTATGCTTGAAGGTTCAAAAAACATCACATATGCTGCTAATACCGTTCATATCCAGTCTGCACTGAGTGAAGAAAGCAGTAATCAGATTGAAGCTTTGGCAGAAGAATTATGCAAGGATTATATTGCTCAGCAGTCGGAAACCGCCAATAAAAACGACCTTTCAGCCCTGTTCAATATCGGATACGGACTTTATGTGGTTACATCAAACGACGGAAAAAAAGACAACGGTCTTATTGTTAACACAATCACTCAGGTTACAAACACACCAAACCGAATTGCTGTTACCATAAATAAAGATAGCTATTCTCATCATGTAATAAAACAAACGGGAATTATGAATGTAAACTGTCTGTCAACCGAAGCACCTTTCAGCGTATTTGAAAACTTCGGATTTCAAAGTGGTAGAACAGCGGACAAGTTTGCAGGATGGGAACCTCTCCGTTCCGACAACGGACTGGCATTTCTTCCAAGATATATTAACTCGTTTATGTCCCTTAAAGTAACACAGTATATCGACCTTGATACTCACGGAATGTTCATTTGTGACATTACCGAATCAAGAGTCATTTCCGACAAAGAAACCATGACATATACCTATTATCAAAACAATGTAAAACCAAAGCCGCAGACAGAAGGTAAAAAAGGTTTTGTTTGCAAGATCTGCGGATATATATACGAGGGAGATGAACTTCCTGAGGACTTTATATGTCCCTTATGTAAACACGGTGCATCAGACTTTGAGCCCATACAGTAAAGTTAAACTTCATAATCAATAAAAAGAGGCTGTAGCAAAACGATTTCTACAATCGAATTGCTACAGCCCTCATTATTTTATTTGTAATTTTTCTCATACAATATAAACACTAGAACTGTTTCTGTTATGTATGAACTTGGATTACTATTTATGAAAACAACATAAAATTGTTGCTACTCACCGGATTTAATATATTTATTCATAGCCTTCCATGCATCATCAGCGTAAAAACGATGTCCACCGTTCCCAATTATATGTGTAATATTTTTTTCTTTCCCTAGCATCGTATAAAAGCGTTTTATTGTTTCATATGTCTTGCATGAAGCGTCTATTGGAAAAATATCATCATCTTTACCTGAAACTATCACCATATATTTGGGAGCAATAAGACCGCCCAAATCACCCATATCAAAATATTCTCTGATATGAGGAATAAAATTACATGTGCAATGACTAATTGAAGCAATAGAATCATCATAAGAACAAATTGAACAGCTGGGCATAGCATATTTTATACGGTCATCCATACATGTAGCATAATAGGTTGTAGTGCCCCCACCTGAATTGCCCATACATATAATTTTATTAGGATCAATGTATTCAGCAAAATGCTGCTCCGCCACATCAATTGCACGCATAACATCCCAAACTCTTTCGCCTATGGTTGTTCTGCCAACTAACAAATTTGCCATTGTAGGGATGTGGCACTGTGTCCCCTTTTCGTTTCCACCACATTCTCCAAATCCTCTCTGTTCAATGCAAAGAGCTATATATCCCTCTTTAATAACTCTAACGGCAAAATCTCTATCACCGTTTTTAATCTGCATCTCATCCCCTTCATACTTAGCCTTTCCCAAAGAAATATGCATTCCTTTTGAATGTCCCTGCAAACATATAACAAGAGGTAGTGGGGAGGTTAGATGATTAGGAATTACAAAACATCCTATAGGATAATACCCTTTTTCACTCTGATATGTAAAGTAGATTTCTTTATAATCACCCATATCTATTTCGTTAGTAATTTTAAAATCTAAATTAGCCTTCTTGTATTTATCCATTCCCATAAGTTCGGAAAGTTTTGTTCTTGCTTTAATTTTCCATTCCTCGTAATCATCTCCCTCATTGAACCTTAAAGAGGGCTGAACATTCTTAATATAATTAACTGTATACTTTTTAGGGTTATGCACAATAAACAACTCCTTTTTACAAGTAATCATAACATTTAATTCATGGTATCACACATAAGGAAAAAAGTCTACTATTTTTACAAACGAATATTTCATTATGCATTATATCAATAAAAGAGTAACATAAGCTTATAATAAACCATTAGGGACTATCACAATTAAATATTTCCTAAAGCCGTTATTAAATGTTTACATATCTTTTCATAAATTCATCAATTATAAAGAAGCAATAAGTTCATAACGACAACACATTGCTGATTTACTATTTAATTATCCCACTAAACATCGAAATAGATCAGTGTAAAGGTATGTTCGATTATAAAATATCAACTGATTTAAACCCTTATTTCACAATATTTCTTATATAAGAACAGCAGAAATCAATGACAATAACCAATATATAATTTTTCAATTTATTCTTAAAATTATCTAAGTTCAAATCATTTAAGAGCGATTTGTCAGCTAAACAACAGCTATCATTCATTATTATCTCAATAAGGAATACCAAGTATTTTCACAATTAATCTTTATCAAAGGCAAACAAAAAGACTTGTTGAATTATCAACAAGTCTTATATTACACCGGCAACGACTTACTTTCCCAGGCAGCTGCCCGCCAAGTATCATCAGCGCAGAAGAGCTTAACTGCTGTGTTCGGAATGGGAACAGGTGTGACCTCTTCGCTATTGTCACCGATGTGCACCTTTTATTCTACTAAATAAAGCATTCCTTCGAGTTCTTTCCTTACTCATTGTCTCAACCTTTTTAGGTCAGGTCCTCGGTCTATTAGTATCGGTCAGCTCAATGCCTCACAGCACTTACACCTCCGACCTATCAACCACATAGTCTATATGGGACCTTACTTGCCTAAGCAATGGGAAATCTTATCTTGAGGGGGGCTTCACGCTTAGATGCCTTCAGCGTTTATCCCGTCCGTACTTAGCTACCCAGCTGTGCCGTTGGCACGACAACTGGTACACCATTGGTACGTCCATCCCGGTCCTCTCGTACTAAGGACAGCTCCTCTCAAATTTCCTGCGCCCACAACGGATAGGGACCGAACTGTCTCACGACGTTCTGAACCCAGCTCGCGTACCGCTTT